>CAYFXP010000105.1:0-10119 GCA_964346935.1 uncultured Syntrophobacterales bacterium | reverse complement strand
GTCGCCGGAACCCTCCACCCTACAAAAGGCAGCATCGAATTCGAAAATGAGAATATCAACAAAAGATCTCCTGGCGAGATCGTGAGAAGGGGAATCACCTATGTCCCCGAGGAGAGGCGTATCTTCGGCCCCCTTTCCGTGGAGCAGAACCTGAGATTGGGGGCGTATATCGTCCCTGACCGGGAGGAGATCGCAAGGAAACTTGATTATGTATACGGCCTCTTTCCCATTTTAAGGGATAGGCGGAGACAATTAGGGGGAACCTTGAGCGGGGGAGAACAACAGATGCTTGCCATTGGGAGGGGCTTGATGTCGGCCCCTAAACTATTGATGCTGGATGAACCTTCTCTGGGTCTTATGCCCAAACTGGTGGACGAGATGCTGGAAGCGGTTGCGCGATTGAAAGGGGAGGGGAGAACTATCTTACTCGTTGAGCAGAATGTTCAAGAGGCATTGGATATGGCAGACAGGGGATATGTATTGCAAACAGGTCGGACAGTCCACGAAGGAACGGGTAGAGCACTCCTGGAGACCGATATCGTTAAAAAGGCCTTTTTACGTCTATAGGGGTTGTTGCCCAAAACCCATCTCGCTCACTGTTCGCGTTCGTGCTTCGTGCTCGTAAAGCATTAGAGGGTTCGAAAAAACTCGCTCCGCCGAGATTTCTCCGTTTGAACTTTGAGCTTTGATATTTGGATTTTATGATTTAACCAATTAAACCAATCAAACTAATGCAACCAACCAATTTATCGCCATTTGTCATTTGGATTTTGAACTTTGACATTTTGCCTTCCGCCTCTAACCTCAGACCTTTTTCGCCTTCCTCTATACACCTCTATTGCTACATCTGGGCAAATGATGGCGCAGAAAGCGCAGCCCGTGCAGGCATGGGCCTCATCAAAGCAGGCGATGCGGATCCCCCTGTGATCCTCCTGTTCCGCCAGCTCGATGTGGCCTTTCGGACAGGCCCAGATGCAGAGCCCGCACCCCTTACACCGCTCCCCGTCAATGGCAATCCTGCCCTTGGATTTGCTCACCATCACTTTCCTTTCCCTTGGATGGCCTCCATGCCCTTCTTTATGGCCTCCTCATTGATGGGAATGAGATGACGGCGATGCCCTGGGATAACCCTGGCCAATCCCTTGGCGCGGGAGCCGCGCGAGATAATGCCGAGGGCGCCCGCCAGCGCACCGACGGCCACCATGTTTGCCACCTGAAGGTTTCCGAGCTCTGACGCAATGCGATTGGCCGGGACACCGAGAAGCCTAATGTCCTCCCTCTTCAGGGACATTTCAATGAGGGTCTCGTTGTATGCCACGAGGCCTCCAGGCTTCACCCGGCCCTCAAACCGCGTAACGGAGGCCTTGTTCATTGCCATCAGCGCAGTGAGCGTGTTCCTGACTGGTGAGCCGATCCTCTGGTCGGAGATCACCACGGTACAGTTGGCCGTTCCTCCGCGCATCTCAGGCCCGTAAGAGGGGAAGAAGGTGACCTGCAAGCCTTCATAGAGTCCCCCATAGGCGAGGATCTGGCCCATGAGCATGATTCCCTGTCCTCCAGAACCAGCGATGAGTATCTCTTCCAGCACCGATCTCAACCCTCCTTTTGAGGTGAGGAAAAGGTTCCTAAGGGGTAATAGGGGATAACCTCTTGGACGATCCTCTCCATGGATCTGACGGGATCCAACTTCCATTGGGTTGGGCACGTTGCCAAGATCTCCACGAGCCCGAACCCTCGACCGTCGATCTGAATCTGAAACGCCTCCCGGATCGCCTTTTCCGTTGCAATGATATGTTTGACATCGTGAACGGAGGTCCGGGCAATGTAAGATCGTGGGGAAACAAGGGAAAGCATTTCAGCCATTCTCAAGGGGTAACCGCTAAAGCTTGAGTCCCGACCGCCAGGATAGCTCGTCGTCTTCTGGCCTATCAAGGTAGTAGGGGCCTGCTGGCCACCAGTAGCTCCGAAGACGCCGTTGTTCACATAGATGACAGTGATGCATTCACAGCGGGATGCCGCATGGACGATCTCCCCGGTCCCAATGGCCGCCAAATCCCCATCTCCCTGGTAGGTGAATACGATTGCCTCAGGACGGACTCTCTTGAGCCCGGTGGCAACTGCCGGCCCCCGGCCGTGAAGAGCCATGACCATATCGCAGTCAAATTGACGCCAGTTCCGCACCGCACATCCCGCCGATGTGATGCCGACTGTCCTTCTCGTTATATCGAGTTCGTCCATCACCTCCGCGACAAGTCGGTGAATGGTCCCATGAGAGCAACCAGGGCAGTAGGGAAAGGGAACATCAGTCATGGAAGCGGGTTTTTCAAAGATCCTCTTCATCGGATGGGAACGGCCCATATTTGAGTCTCCTTTGGATCTCCGTACCTCATTTCATCTCGTACACACGTACGATCTCGCCGTAGATCTCATCCGGGTTGAGGATATGTCCACCTCCTACGCCATAGTGGATCACCTCAGCCTTGCCGCATATCGCGAGCCGCACGTCCTCCACCATCTGTCCGTTGTTGGCCTCTACGACCAGGAATCGTTTTGTCCCCGAAAGAACCTCCTGGAAGGCCACGTTCGGAAAGGGCCAGAGGGAGATTGGCCTCAGCATTCCTACCGGGATTCCTTCACCTCGGGCTCTGGTCACCGCATCGAGGGCTATCCGCGAGGTGCTGCCAAAGGCGACGAGAGCCACCGAGGCCTCATTGGTCCATAGCAAATCGTAACGCTGCTCCTTTTCCTTGCATCGGTCGTATTTTTCCTTGAGGCCCCTGTTCCATTCGATGAGCTCGTCGTCCGTATGGGGAGCTGCCTTGATCACCTTTCTTAGGCTGTCGCCCTTGCCCCGGATAGCCCATTCTTTCTGGGGGGCCTCAGTCCAAGGGAGACGCTCCAGGTCTACAGGTTCCATCATCTGGCCGAGGATAGCATCGGAGAGGATAATCACCGGGTTCCGGTAAATGTCTGCCAGCTCAAAAGCCTTGTAGGTCAACTCGCAGAGCTCCTGGGCACTGTTCGGACCCAAGACGAGGCATTGATAATCTCCGTGGCCCCCACCGCGAGTGGCGAGCCGATAATCCGACTGCGCAGAGGCGATTCTCCCCAGACCAGGACCAGAACGGGTAACACAAGCTACCACAGCGGGAAGTTGCGCTGCTGCAAGGGTCGTTAGCCCCTCTCCCATGAGGGTGAAGCCGGGACCCGATGAGGACGTCATGCACCGCCCGCCCCCTGCTGCCGCCCCAAAGAGCATGTTAATCCCCGCGAGCTCGCTTTCGCTTTGCAAGAAGGTTCCCCCAACTTCGGGCAGCCGTTTTGCCATGTATTCGAAAAGCTCGTTCTGTGGGGTTATCGGGTATCCAAAGAAATACCTGCACCCCGCCCTGATCGCCCCCTCTCCCACGGCCTCATTCCCGCGCATGAGGGTCTGCTCTAATAAGGCCTGAGAACGCCTTGTCTCATAGATCATGCGGATTCAATCGCCTCCTTTGATGCGCAAAAGACCCGTGAATTTCTTCATATCCTTCACCTTGTGAATACGTTGAAGTGACTCCACAATCCTTTCTTGCAGAGTAGGAGCAAAGACACCGTTTGAATGTACCTTAAAACGTATGACGAGTTCATCCCAGCTTAACGGATTATTAATATCGCCCTTTGGAAAATCAACCTTATTCTCAAGATGTCTACCATCCCTTGTTCTAAGGTTTACCCGGGCGGGCCAGCTTCTGGGAAACGCTGGATCGAGTTCTGGATCGTGGACAACCTCAACCTTCGTCATCACCTCTCGTTTCCTCGGGTCTGACAGGGATTGTGGTAGAAACTCCTCGAATGAGACCCTGCCTTTGACGATGGCGGCGGCTACAGTGTAAGGGAGGCTAAATTGCGCCTGTACATCGGTTTTGGGATCCATCTTCTCTTCCCATGGATCGACTACCAGGGGGAAGGCGGCCCGAAAGATTTCGACTCGGATCGTATCTATGTCATTTGGACCCAAATCATGTTCCCTTTTAAGGTTGAGGACTGCATCAATGGGCGATTGGTTGTAACGGCAGCACGCATGAAGCTTTATCCCCGTGTCGAGTATACGAGGCCTTCCTCCAAGCTTCTCAATGAGGCGAAGAGGGTCTGGGTTCCTGGATGTGCCACGAAGAAATCCCCATTTTCCCTCAAGTATCGCCCTTGGACCCTTGAACCCCTCGTTCGCAAGGCTGGCTGCTTGGATTCCCCTCTGGGCTGCGAGCCCTGGGTGAATCCTCTTGGTCCACGATCCATCCTCGAGGAACTCCATAGAGCCTGAGGCCATGCTTCCGGCAATTCCAAGTGCGCTTGTGGTCTTATCCGCATCAAGTCCGAGGATTCGGGATACGGCAACAGTTGCACCAAACGTGCCGCACGTTGCCGTTGGGTGCCATCCGAGAGCATAGTGCTCCTTGGAACCAACAGCATCTGCAATCCTGAGGGTAGTCTCATACCCTGCTACAACACTCTCGATGAGCCTCTTCCCATCGGCACTGACCCATTCAGCAACTGCGAGGGAAGCTGCAAAGATCGCTGAGCCTGGATGAATTGAGGCAGGGATATAGATGTCATCGAGGCTCAAGGAGTGTGAGGCCGTCGCATTGGCCAGGGCTGCATATTGTGGAGGAGTTCTCAGCGTCGTGCCAATGACAGTTCCATCGCCCTTTCCACCTATCTTCCGGATCAAGGAATGAATCTGCTGGGTAGACTCTAAGAAGAGTCCCTTTGGAGCAAGGCCGAGGAAGTCGAGCATAAGGAACCCTGTATACCCTACTACCTCCAAAGGTAGATCTTCAAATCGTATACGATTACAATGCTCAACCAGCTTCTTCGTGTAACTTGTCTCGATCATTCTTCAGATAATCTTTTTCTTCTTGAGCATCTCGACCTTTTCAGGACCGAACCCCAAGAGCTCAGCGAGAACTTCGCTATTGTCAGCCCCCAGGCGCGGAGGGCTGTGGTATTCCGTGATAGGCGTTTCCGACATCTGGATGGGATTTCCGAAAAACCGCATCTCCTCCCCCAGGTGGTCGATGGAGATTACCATGCCCCTGTGCTGGATAGCAGGGTCAGCGAAGACCTTGTCTATCGTATTTACCGGGGCACAAGGGACCCCGGCCTCGACGAGGATCTCTTCCCAGTCGCCATTGGTCTTCTGGGAGAAAATGGGATTAAGGATTGCATAGAGCTCCTCCTTATGCTTGAGACGGTCACCCATCGTGAGAAATCTGGGATCGGATATCAGTTCCGGAACTTTCAAGGCCTCGCAGAGGAGGACCCAGAACTTCTCGCGAGGACATGCCACCGCCAGGTAGTAATCCTGGGTCTTGAAAACCTGAAACGGCGCAATAGCCTGATGGCCAGAGCCCAGGGGCTTGGCCACCTCTTCGCCATACGAGTAATAAAGGGCCGGGTAGGTTATAAGGGAAACGAGAGAATCGAGAAGGGCAATATCCACGAGCTGCCCCTGGCCGGTTATCTTGCGGTGATAGAGAGCGGCCAGGATTCCCACGACGGCCCACATGGATCCGGCCAGATCGCCCATAGGTACGCCAAGCCTCATGGGTCCGCGCCCCTCTTCCCCGGTCATGCTCATGGCACCACTCAGGGCCTGGATAATCAGATCGTATGCCGGCCGTGATCCGTAGGGCCCGTTGTTTCCAAAGGCCGAGATTGAGCAGCAGATGATTTTGCGGTTGATTTCCTTGAGACGACCGTAATCCGCGCCTAATTTGGTCAATACCCCGGGCCTGAAGTTGTCGATGACGACGTCCGCCTTTTTCACGAGCTCGTAGAAAATCTCCCTGCCCTCATCCGTGGCCAAGTTCAGGGTAAGGCTTCGCTTGTTGCGGTTGAGGCTGAGGTAGTACAAGCTCTCCCCTTTGTGGAAGTACGGGGGAACATGCCGGCTTGCATCGCCCTCCACGGGCTGTTCCACCTTGATGATCTCGGCCCCGAGATCGCCCAAAATCATGGACGCAAAGGGGCCCGACATGAACGTCGTCAGGTCGATGGCGCGAATTCCTTTTAATGCCTCCTTCATAACTAGTCCTCACTAAGAACGGTTTGTCTATAGTGGCCCATTTGCGGCGGGTTATCAAAGCACATCAAGGCATTGTTCCATCCGTTTTTCATGGCTTTTTCATATCTCATGGGCTTCGGCAGGGCTGGTGATATCGAGACACCCCTCTCCTTCGGCATTTTGGACCAGGCGATTAGCCATCCGTTAAGGATGTGATATCCATAGCCCCCGCCCTGGGCATGCCGAACCGCTGATAGCGCTTTCAGCTCAGATCTTGTATAGTGCTCAAAATACCAGGATGAATAATTTCAATGCCTTCCATACTTCAAGGATTCCCACGAAAAGCGCCTTTGTAGAAAAATAATACAGGGACCGGCTAAAATCAATTCATATCTCGGCAATTCTATTAACTGGTACCTGTGGCGCGGGGGACTCACACAGAGCCGGAATTTCCTGATTTTTGTTGGCTGGCTTTCCCTAAGCTTTTGATTTCATAATAGATTCTGCTTTTCTGGAGAGGACACTGTTGTCCCTTCGCTTACTGTTCATGCTCGTGTTTTGGACCCCGTTATTTGTCATTTAGATTTCGGTTTTGACATTTGACCTTTGACATTTGGCATTTGAAATCTTGCCTTCCGCCTCCAACCGTTTCCTTGAAGCCTCGAAAAAACTCGCTCTTCGCCACTCAAACATATTTTTCCGACGATTCAAGCGTTTAAACCTCCTTCAACCCAGAACTGGGTTTTTTCCCGCTCGTGGCCCGGGAGTGATTGTCGAAAAATATAATTCATGCTCAGAGCTCGTTTTTCCGGTCTCCCAAAGACCTCTCGATTTGGATTTTGTCATTTTAACTTTGACATTTCGCCTTCCGCCTCCACCCTCCGGCTCGCTTTCCCCTTCCGTTCGGCTGCGCTCAGGACAGGCGCCGCTCACCCTCGATGGGTATCCCATTCTCCAGTAGATTTGGCTCATTAACAACGCTGTTCTCGAGAATATTGAGGAAGCTCCAACATAGAGAGTTTGATTCACCGTCGACAATCCGGTAATATATGAGGCGAATATTCCCCTCATGGTAGAATGAACCACGAACTGTTTGCTTAGTGGTATGCGAGCAACCTCCGAGCGGAAAGGGAGTATGAGTAAAACCCAACGATTTGAGATCCGCATAGCTGGGTTTGGTGGTCAGGGTGTTGTGACCATTGGTAGGATACTGGGCGAGGCCTTCACCATATACGAGGACAAGAATTCAGTAAACACACATTCATACGGACCGGAATCCCGAGGTGGCGCCTGTAAATCGGAAGTCGTGGTGTCGGACGGAGAAATCCACTACCCCAACGTGAGGAAGGCGGATCTCTTCATCGGGCTTTCCCAGGTGGCCCTCGATACATATATCGCGGATCTGAAAGAAGGGGGTATATTACTAGTCGACCCTCATTCAGTCAAAAATGTCCCGAGCCGCGATAAATATCGGGTGTATGAAGTGCCTACCATGGAGATAGCCCATGACATAGGGGGGGTGAAATTCCAGAACTCCGTTGCGCTGGGAGCACTATACCCGGTGATAGCCCATATGATCGAAGAATCGTCATTACGTCAGGCAATATCGCGAAATGTGCCCCCCGACACCGTCGAGATTAACATGAAGGCCTTTGAGAGGGGAATCCGGTATGGCAAAAAAGGCAGGGGGAAATGAGGTTCCAAACATGACCCGTGAACCACGTCTTCTGAAACCCGGGAAATACTACCTTCAGGGTAGTGAGGCCTGTATTGAAGGGTCGTTGCTGGCTGGATGCCGCGTTTATGCGGGCTACCCGATAACGCCGGCAGTGGAAACAATGGAATACGCCTCACGGAGGTTCCCTCAGGTGGGGGGGCGCTTCATCCAGATGGAGGATGAAATCGCCTCTGCCTGTGCGTTGATCGGGAGCTCGTGGGGAGGTGCAAAGGCGCTGACGGCAACATCGGGCCCGGGCTTTTCCCTGATGCAGGAGGCCATATCCATTGCGATCATGTCAGAAACGCCCATGGTCATCGTCGATATTCAGCGGTCGGGTCCGGGACAAGGTTATATCACGGCAAGCCAGCAGGACATCATGCAGGCAAGATGGGGACACCATGGCGACGGACCCATTATCGCCCTTGCCCCCTCGTCTGTGCAGGAGATGTTCGAGATCACCATTGAGGCCTTTAACTTGTCGGAACAGTGGAGGACCCCGGTGCTGGTTATGACGGAGGAGACCGTGGCACATATGCGCGAGCCTCTGGTAGTCCCCCCGCGGAATGAGATAGAGGTCAGAGAGAGGAAAAGGCCTCAGGATTTGGGGATACGGCCCCGAGATTATCTGCCGTGGGGCCATAATACCGTCGCTCCCATGGCCAACTGGGGTGAGGGGTATAACGTGAATTTCGTCGCCTTGGTTCACCTCGAGGACGGAAATATCACGCGATACAGCCCCCAGGCAAATTACCATTGTGTTGAGAGGTTGCAGAAGAAGATAGAGGGAAATGCGGACCAGATTGCCCGCATTGAGGCCAAATTCTTGGAGGGCTGCAAACACCTTATCATTTGTTACGGGGCAGTATCCCGGACTGCAATGGAAGCGGCCATCGAGGCACGCGAACGGGGCTTGGAGGTAGGCTACCTCCGCTTGATAACGCTTTGGCCCTTTCCGGAGGAAGAATTGAGGCGAATAGTAGGTACTGTGGATACGATTTTCATCCCAGAAATGAATTTGGGAATGATGAGACATCCGATTACCGAGGCGTTGAGAGATCGATGCAGGAAGGTGGTATCCATACCCAGCCTCGGCATCTTACACTCACCGGAATATATCCTCTCGAGGATACAAGGGGAAACATCATGAAGAGGCATCCGATGCTCAAATACCTGAAGGAAGAGGGGCCCTTGGGGCCTCGCCTGCCGCTGATTTTTTGCCCTGGGTGCGGTTCGGGGCAAGTGCTCAATTACACCTTAAACGCCGTGGATAGGATAATAGGGGAGGACGACGTCAGAAAGGAGAATTTCCTCTTTATCTCGGGGATCGGCTGCTCAGGCCGAATTACGAGCCACTATATGAATTTCGATTCGGCCTGGACGATCCACGGGAGGGCCTTGGCCATAGCAACGGGGGCCCTCCTGGCAAATCCGGCATTCAAGATAATCGTTTTCACGGGAGATGGGGACAACGGTTCCATCGGGGGTAATCATTTTCTCCACGCATGTCGGCGAAACATCGATGTGACCATCTTGTGCCTCAATAACGGTCTCTACGGAATGACCGGTGGCCAGCATGCCCCTACAACGCCCCCAGGAATGATCACAACGACGACACCCTACGAGAACAGGGAGGCAGCCTTTGATCTCTGCAAACTGGCCGAGATTGCAGGGGCGACGTATGTAGCCCGATGGACAACGGCCCATCCCCGACAAGTCATAAAATCGATTATGAAGGGGATCAGAAAGAGAGGAACGGCCTTTATCGAGATTCTATCCCAATGCCCAGTTCACGAAAAAACCTCGCCGATGGCTATACTGAAGAAGTTCAAGAGGACCACCATACCGATCAGCAAAGCAGAGGGTTCCACTGAAGGCAAGACGGTCATCGGTGAATTCTGGGATCTTGATCGAAAGGAGTGGAACGAATCGTATCAAGAGATTATCGATCAGTTTCTCGCGGGGAACGGCAAGACCGATGCACAAGTTGTGGATTGACGAGAGATATTGTAAGGGCTGTCTGATATGTGTGGACGTATGTCCAACAAAGGCCCTCAGGGCTTCCCAGGAAATCAATGCCAAGGGCTATATCTTGCCTGTAGGCAACGATATGGAACACTGCAAAGCTTGTGGGCTCTGCGAGCTAATGTGTCCGGACTTCGCCATCGCCATCGAGAGAATCAAGGGCTAATTAATTTAACTCAAGAAAGCGATTGTCGGCTATCGTTGCTTAGATATTTGGCTTTCTGGCCCCTCTCCCCTTTCAAAGGATGGGAAGGAATTTCTCGATCTCGTAGGGGTGTATCTTCATCCTGTAATCATCCCACTCCACCTTCTTGCTGAGAATGAAGTTGTT
>CAYFXP010000104.1:0-2580 GCA_964346935.1 uncultured Syntrophobacterales bacterium | reverse complement strand
AAATCCCCCACCCTTTCGGGAACCGGTAATTTCAGCCTCTCGTTTCTCGCCGCACGCTCGAAATAGTTCAGATTGAGCTCGTCAAAGGCTACCACATGGTGGCTCCGCCTTCTGGCTATATCGCTGAGGTACTTGGCCACCGAAAGGGCCCCGCTTTCTCCCACTCGAATTTCGCCCAGCACGCTATTGACGTCCGTGTTTCGGATAAGACAATCGATGGATATTGCCGCACGCTTTCCAGAACCAATAGCGTGGGCTACGGTCCGATCGAGGTGGGCCATGTCCCCCCCGGCAAAGACATCCTGCCTGCTCGTCCGAGTACCCTTATCCGTAGTGACCATCTTGGCCTCAACCCGAATATCCGCCGGGAGAAACGTCAGATCTGGTTCCTCCCCCACTGCGACGACAACGCCATCGGCCTCTATCGTGAAATTTGAATCGGGGATGGGAACAGGTCTTTTCCTTCCCGTCTCATCTTCCGCTCCTAACTCCATCCTGATACACTCCAATTGGGTTACCCGCCCACCGTGCCCGAGAATCTGCCTCGGCCCAGTGAGGTAGCGTATCTCAATCCCCTCCTCGAGGGCCTCGGAAATCTCTTCATCGAAGGCAGGCATCTCGTCCCTCGATCTCCGATAGAGGATAAAGGGAGTTCCCCCCAACCGCAATACCGCCCTCGCCGTATCTAAAGCCGTATCTCCCCCGCCGATCACCGCTACCTTCTTCCCGATCCGGACCGCTTTCCCGAGATTGATATCCCTGAGGAGATCCAGGCCTGAGCCAACCCCTTCCAGGCCCTCTCCCGGGATATTCAGCTTACGGCTAACGTGAGCCCCCGTGGCGATAAAAATAGCCCCGTACTCCTGCAGGTGCTCGAAGGAGAGATCTCCTCCCAAGCGCGCATTAGTCTTGATCTCCACACCATACGCTTGAATATCCGCTATCTCCTTGTCCAGGACATCCTTGGGCAGGCGGTACGAGGGGATGCCCATCCTGAGAATCCCCCCCGGCTGGGGAAGGACCTCGAAGACGGTCACCTCGTAACCAATTCTCGCCAAATGGTAGGCACAACTGAGCCCCGAAGGCCCTGACCCTACAACGGCTATGCGCTCTTTCCTCATCTCTTCTGTCGGGCTTTCCGGTTTCACTGGTGGGGCCTGATCCGCTACAAATCGTTCCAAGGCGTTGATGGCGATGGCTTCGTCATACTCCGCCCTGTTGCAATCGGATTCGCACGGGTGAAAGCAAACCCGTCCACAAACCCCGGGGAATGGGTTTTCCTGTCTGATGACATTCCAGGCCTCACCATATCTCCCTTCGCCCACCAGTCCCATAAACATCGGGATATCAACGCCCGCCGGGCAGGCGCCGTTACAGGGCGGTGTTTTGTCCTCGTACTTGGGCCTGATGTACCTCCACGTCCCCGTTCTGTTCCAGCTCATATCGCCCGACGAAACCGGGAAAAGGGGCATCTCCGATTCCCTCTTGTAGATGATTTTGCCCGCCATAAGGCCCCCTTATAGAGAAATCGTTCACATTATAAAATTTACCATAATTCCCGCCATTTTACTCCTGTCGGTTCTCCCCGCCAAATCCCGAACCGGTCATCGCCCCATTCCCCAGGGCCTTGATCAATGAAACCTCGATGAGCCCGGCAACGGCCAAAAGGGGAAGCACGATGAAGAGATATACCATGAGCTCGTTGCGAAATAGGTAAAGCACGTTGGCGTAACCGTTCAGGTATAACTGCCTTCCCAAGCTCATGCCCAGGGAGAGGCTGATCCAGGCTGCGGGAAGCTCCAAAAGGGAGACGGGGTTCAGGATGAGGGAAAAAAGCCTCAAGCTCCCCACCTCCTTCAGGCAAATGACGGCGATATGGACACCCAGAAGAAAGGAAAAAAGGGGCGTTAGGATGATGGATAACCCAGACACCAGGTTACAGAAAAGGGAGAGGGAGTTGAGCGAGACGATGAGTGCCCAGAGCCTGAAGAAGGGCGCATCTGGGTCCGCATACCGTTTAATCACCCTCCAAATCCAAAGGGGATACCAGAGCAGAGGCCTGATCTGCTTTTCGACAAGGATGGGGGCGAAGAAGATCCCCAAGAAGAATAGTGCCGCCGCGAGCAGAAAGAGGGTCCCATCGATGAGTCCCAAGAGATTGCGGTAGATGGAAAGAATACCCATACCCAAATAAGGGGAAAGGCTCCTTTTTTATTGAGAAATCGAAAGAATCCACCCGGGAAGTTTCGAGAAAAAGTAGCCTGTCCCCTTTTTCGTTACACGATGATTTTCCGAAACCGGTCAACAGCTTCTTGGAGCTGGGATTCATCCACTGTCAGGGCTGCCCGAAAGTAACCCTCGCCAAATCTGCCAAAACCTGCACCCGGTGTAACTACGACGCCGGCCTCATCAAGCAGCATGCTGCAAAACTCCCGTGAGGACATACCTCCTGGTATGGGTGCCCAAACATAGAAGCTGCCCTTTGGTTTTTCAACCGCAAAACCGATTTCATTCAGCCCTTCAACAAAAATATTGCGTCTCTTCTGATAGCACTGCCGCATCGCTTCCACCCAGCTCTGA
>CAYFXP010000103.1:0-4011 GCA_964346935.1 uncultured Syntrophobacterales bacterium | reverse complement strand
TTCATAAGAGGAGCATTGAGGTGGTGTTGGGGGAAGCTGCACATTGGGCATCATCTGAGGCCAGAAGTCTCGGTTGTACCCCGTGCGTGCCTGCAATCGGAATCGGAAGAACCCATGTGGAGGCCTCCGCCCTAATGTTGGAGGCGATGAAAGATGGAAGGCTGAGCAGGCAGGACTATTGGGAGAAAAGGGTAACCGAATTGATCAATGAAACAAGAGTGGGCCCCCTTGGGCTGGGGGGGAACACCACGGCACTGGGAACGTTTATCAAAATCGGCCCACTGAGGGCGAGCGGCATCCGGGTTGTGAGCATGAGACCGTGTTGTTCCTTTGAACCGAGGAAGGCCTCCGCAATCCTCGGGTGAGGGCATGGATATGAGGGCGTGGAGATAAAGATGGCAAAGCTCTATGAGTACCAGGGGAAGGAATTGCTCCAGAAGGGGGGAATAGCGATCCCCAAGGGGGAGATAGCAAAAACGGAAAAAGAGGCAAGGAAAATTGCCGAGGAGATTGCCGGACCAGTGGTCATAAAGACACAAGCCTGGGTGACGGGCAGAGCCGAAGCCGGCGGGGTGAAATTCGCCCGGGATCCCTCCGAGGCGGAGAAAGTGGCGGGCCAGATCTTGGGGATGGACATCAAGGGATTCACGGTAAGGGAGGCTCTCGTCGAGGAGAAATTGGATATCGAAAGGGAGTTCTACGTTGGGATGACCATCGACGATATAGACAAGCTGCCTACCCTCGTATTCAGTTCCGCGGGGGGAACGGGGATAGAGGAGATTGCGAGAGAGCACCCTACGAAGGTGGTTACGTTTCCCATCAATATTACCAACGGATTGAGGAGCTTTGAGGCCAGGGATATGTTGAGGAAATTGGAAATCCGGGGTGATCTCCAGAAAGGGCTGAGCGATCTCTTGGTCAAGTTCTACCGGGTCGCCAGGGAAAATGAGGCGCGATCAGCGGAGATCAATCCCCTGGTGGTGACGAGAGGGGGAAAGATCATTGCGGCCGATAGCCATATTGTCATCGACGATTATGCCGTCTTCCGACATCCCGAATTAGGGATCGAGATAGCACGGGAATTCGATAGGCCGGCGACACCATTGGAGAAGGCCGCCTATCAGGTTGAGGCCAAGGATCATCGAGGCACGTTCGACTTCTTTCAGATGGAACGGGGGATTAAACCCAGGTCTGGGTACATCGGCTTCCATGGAGCCGGGGGAGGAGGCTCGATGATGTCCATGGATGCACTGTTGAGCCAGGGCTTTAAGGTCGCAAACTACTGTGACACCAGCGGGAATCCCTCTGCCTCGAAGGTGTATAGGGCAGCTAAGATCATCCTCTCTCAGCAGAATATCGATGGATACTTCGCATCGGGATCCGGCGTGGCAAGTCAAGAGCAGTTTCACTCCGCCAGGGGATTGGTGAAGGCGTTCAGGGAGGAGAGCCTGAGTATCCCCGCGGTCATCCGGATTGGGGGGAACTCGGAGGAACTCGCCATGGAAATCCTGCACGCATATACGAAGGATCTTCCGGGTAAAGTGGAGGCCTATGGGAGGGATACCTCTGCCGCCTTCTGTGCCCAGAGGCTACGGAAGTTGGTAGCGCATTGGAATTATAAGCGGAAGGGTCCGGCCAGGGAGGCTCGGGTAAAACCAGGGCCTGCTTGGTACTGGTTCGAAACCCTGACCGGGAGGTTGTATATCCGTCATGAAGAGTGTGATACGTGCACCGAAAAACCCTGCGTGAGTTCCTGTGCAGCCGGAATCTTGAAATTCGATGGCGGAAAACCAATCCTTGCCATCGCTACCGAGGAGGCCAAGAGGGGAAGGTGTACCGAATGCCTGGCTTGTGAGTTAGCGTGTGAGTTTCACGGGAACAAGGCGATCTTCATTGATCTCCCGATTCCCGGTTTAGACGAGCCCATGAGAACGGGGGCCTGATCGATGTCGATCCTGATCGATGAAAGGATGAGAGTGGTCATTCAAGGGATAACGGGACGCGAGGGCACGGCACGGGCAAAGCTGATGAAGGAGTACGGAACCAATGTCGTGGCTGGAGTAACCCCCGGGAGAAAGGGGGAGGTCGTCCACGGAATTCCGGTTTACGATACGGTGGAAGAGGCAAGTGAAAAGGAGGGGCCCCTGGAGGTAAGCGTTATTTTCATTCCCGCTGCTTTCGTTAAGGAGGCTGCCCTTGAGGCCTTTGCAGCAGGCGTAAAGTTGGCCGTGATTGTCCCTGATAGGGTTCCCATTTTTGATGTGCTAGAGATAGCCAAGATGGCAAGGGAAAAGGGGGCACGGTTCGTTGGCCCCAATACCCTGGGCTTGATAAGCCCTGGCAAAGCGGTTCTCGGAATGATCGGGGGACGGGTGGAGTCCGCCAGGGATTGGTTCAAGCCGGGTGTGGTCGGGGTAACCTCCCGGAGCGGCGGGATCACATCCGCTATATCGTATTACCTGGGAAAAGCAGGGGTAGGACAGAGCACCATCATTCACGTGGGTGGGGATGCTGTCTTAGGGACCCCTCATCCCGACGTTGTTCAGCTATTTGAGAGGGATGAGGACACGAGGGTAGTGGTCATGTTCGGGGAGATCGGAACCTCACAGGAGGAGAGGGTTGCGGATCTGATCGAGAGGGGGGAATTTACCAAGCCGTTGATTGCGTTCATAAGCGGCGCCGCGGCCAAATCGGGAACCCGGTTCTCCCATGCCGGGGCGATCATTGAGGGAGGCCGCGGCACTCACGAGGGGAAGGTGAAGCGGTTGAAAGAGGTTGGGGCCCATGTGGTTGACGATTTTAACGATATCCCGAGAGTGACAATTGATGTCCTCAATAAACTCTAATGGAGGGAGAACAGTGAAAGAGGAGACGTGGAAAACAGGAATTACCAAAGTTGAACCCAATAAGGTGTGTTTAAGGGGATATCGGATTGACGAATTGATGGGGCGCATAACGTATGCTCAAGGGGTTTTCCTGGCAATCAGGGGAGAATTGCCGAGCGAGGAGCAGGCCAAGATGTTGGATGCGATGCTGGTCTCCTCCATTGATCACGGGGCGACTCCACCTTCTTGCCTTGCAGCCAGGACCATTGCATCAACAGGGGCCCCCTTGAATGCCGCCCTCGCAGGGGGAATCCTCGCGATATCGAGACAGCACGGGGGCGCCATCGAGGATTCCATGAGGGTTCTCCATGAAGCCGTGAGGCGAAAGGGCGAGATGAAGAACACCTCAGAGGAGATGGCCTCAATCGTTGTACGGGAATACAGGGAAAGGGAAAAGCGGTTGCCGGGTTTCGGACATCGAATCCACACAAGGGATCCACGGACGCCCAAGCTCTTCCGGATTGCATCGGATTTGGGATTAGCCGGAGAATATGTGCAGATGGCCCAAGCCATTGCAGACGCTATTGAGAAGAGCAGTGGCAAGAGGTTGCCCATCAATGTGGATGGAGCACTTGCCGCGTTGCTGTGCGAAATGGAGTTCCCCCCTGGGCTGGCAAACGGTTTCTTCATCATGGCCCGGATACCGGGGCTCGTCACGCACGTTTATGAGGAACAGACCAGAATGAAGCCAATGAGAAGGATTAATCCCCAAGACCATGAGTATGACGGAATCCCAGAAAGAGGACTATGAGCCGCGGTTCTTCTCATCCTGCAGCATTGGCCGCTCTGTCAATGAAAATAAAAACCGGAGGTTTCGGGGTTGTGTAGGGACGATTTTTCTAACCTATTGAGTATTGAGGAAATTCTGTTCTTCGCAAGTGGACACCGTTGGACCTTCGGTTCAGTGCTTTCGAAGTGACCCTTTCGGGGCTCGCTGATACGTTGGAGATAGACAACGACCCGGGGATTGATTAATTAAGGCCTGGAGGCAGAGCAAGGATTATGCTTTATCTAATTGCGTTTCTAATCTTCCATTTACCTGGAGGAGGTGGATTGCAACGTTTCAGTTAGTACTAAATCATTCAGCAGTATCCCTGGGAGGGAAGTAAACGAAGATGGACTTGGC
>CAYFXP010000102.1:0-5748 GCA_964346935.1 uncultured Syntrophobacterales bacterium | reverse complement strand
CAGGGCGATAAGAAGCTACCAACAGAGGGAAAGGAGGTTCGGTAAGTAGGAATCCATTCAATGCTTTGGTTGAAAGGGGCCAAGGGTAGGGAAATGGTATGGATCATTGCCCATTTCCCTTTTTTTGTTTACTTCGAGGCCATATTCAGGTATTTTAAGTTCCCTTCGGATACGGAGGCGCTCATGACGCCAATGGGCATCTGATGCTATGGGAAGATGATAAAAGGGGTGAAGGGAAATGAGAAGGACTATTGTGATTCTCTGCTGCATGTTCGCATTCGGGATTGCTTTGACGTTCATCGTCGGTTTGCCGGGGCCCCCGCCGAAGAGGAAAATAACCCGGAAGCCTGAGGTGAGTCCCGTTGTGAGGAAGGAGGAGCAGAAGGCCACCGCGGAGGAGATTGCTGAGCCGGAGACGGAGCCCCCCGAGACGGTTTACTATGCCGAGAAGACCGCGTGGGGAAAGGTGACCTTTACCCACGCGAAACACAGTGAGGACTACGGCTTCGACTGCGGTGAGTGCCACCACTTGGAAATGGAAGGTGGGTACAACAAATGCTCGTCCTGTCACGACGATCTGAAGGATACGTTCCATAAGAATTGTTATAAGGGGTGCCATCGAAAGCTCAAGGCTGAGGGGGGGACAACAGGACCCACCACCTGCAGGGGATGTCATATCAAAGGAGGATAGAGGGGGCTTCTCCAACTGATGTCAGCAAGCGGGTACGACTTACTCCAAATCCCGCTTGAGCTCATGTAATAACTACTTGAACTCGTTTGAATTTTCGTATTTTTTCATGGCCACGCGCCGAGACCTGAAGTATTAAACTGCCCTTCTCCCGGGCAAAAGACAACCAGATGTCCTCAAGCATCGGCCCCTATGGCTATGAAGTATAGGTTTCTAAATCAACTTGGTTGCCAAATTGTTCCCGGAGTTTATTCTGAAGCCCTTCAAACCCCCTCTCATCATCAAGCTCGACCACCAAATCCCGATCATCTAAGACCTTGAGCCTCCCATACTGACAAATCACTCCGATTACCCGGGAGGGATCCACGGTAATCCACCCCTTCATCCTCTTCACCAATTCTTCCCCGGTGAATGCCCTTTCAATCTGGAGGTCAACTTCCCTCTTCTTGGCATCCCACCCAATGAGAGCCGGTCTAAGCATAATTGGGCTGACCGGATCATGCATGGCAGCACACCTGAACCACACCCTAAACCGTATCATACATGGCTTCCTCCATTTAGAATTGTGGGAGAAATATCCGGTTGAAGCAGTGACTCCTCTTTGGGACAAAAAGATGTCCCGAGACTATATTATAATTTAAAAAAGGGAACGTTCACCCTTGTCAAGAGGGGTTTCCAGCTGTCATTCCGAGATCTCTGAAAACGCTTTTCGCCCGGGCGGATACTTCCGAAGAAGAGAGGGTTGCCAACCCGGGCTTAAGTGTATACATTAATCTCGGGATGAAGAAGCGGAGGTGGGAATATGGAGTTATTCGAGGCTATCGAGGGAAGAAAGAGTATACGGGCCTTCAAGCCTGATCCGGTTTCAAATGAGATGATAGAAAAGATTCTCCAATTGGCTGTGAAAGCTCCTTCCGCCATCAACCTTCAGCCCTGGGAGTTCACGGTAGTTTGGGGCAGGGAAAAGGAAAGACTCTGCCGACGCCTTTTGAAGGCCTATAGCGAAAGAAGGGTTTCGTGTAGCCCGGAAACCACGCGGCCCCTCCCTTCGGAGGTGGATCGAAGGCGGAGAGAGCTCTTTCAGGAGATGAGGCCGTATGTCGACCAATTGGCGGTTTCCTTTGAGGATTTCATAAATGAGGGGAGCTTCGACTTCTACGGAGCCCCGGCAGCAATCATTATCAGCATGGATCAGGCCTTCCCCAAGAGTCGGTCGCTCTGTATTGGGGCAGCCTTGGGATACCTCGTTCTGGCTGCGCATGCCCATGGCCTGGGAACCTGCCCCATTGGGATTATCACAGCCTTCGAGGACGATATCAAGGATCAGCTCAATATTCCTGAGGGGAAGGAGATAATTCTTGGCGTAGCCCTCGGATATCCGGATTGGGAAAACCCCATCAACGGCTTTAAATCGTCCAGGGAGAATCCCGCTAACATCACGCGATGGTACCCGTGAACCGGGGGACTCTATCCCTCCCCAAAGGGCATCTTCATGGGTATTTCCTTCAGCATGGAGAGATCCATCTCAATGTCGTAAAGCTGGTGGATCTTGTTCAGCTTTAGGATGGCCGAATTGAACTCCTCATAAAATGCGTCGATTATTTTCCGCGTCTTTTTGCTTTTCCTGGGCAAGGCCTCCAGCCTGTCCACCAGCTCCTTCAGCATGACCAGATTTCTCTTACAGATCTGCCTCTTGCCCATCAACAGCGGAGCCATGAAGACGAGGACAAAAAGGTTTTGAAAGGCAGGGTTGGGTTCTCTGCTGAGCAGAGAAAAGGTGTGCGAGAGCTTGAGATATTCCTTTTTCAAGGTTGGTTTGACTTTTCCCTCGATATATTCCTCGATAACCTTATCCTCTCTCCTCTTTTTCATATCACCCCGTTATTCAGCTGTTCCTCTTGTTTACTCCTCGCTCTGTTTTCGCAGCTCTTCGGCGAAGGCAGAAAAGCTCTCCTCCCCGTACAGGCAGAAAACGACCCGGTGCAGCCCAGTCTCCCCCTTGAGGTAGTCGATAACCGTTGAAAGCATAATCCGTGCACATCGGTTCAACGGATATCCGAATATGCCCGTGCTGATAGCCGGGAAGCTGATGCTCTCAAGGTGATGCTGGTCGGCAATCTTGAGGCTGTTCAAGGTGGCGTCGTGCAATTTTTTGTCCTCGTCTCCTTCCCCCATGCGGGGGCCAACGGCATGAATGACGTGTTTTGCCTTTAGATTCCCTCCCGTTGTGATGACTGCCCCTCCCGCGTGGGTCCCACCAATTCGGTTACACTCCTCCTGAACAGCAGGCCCACCCTTCTTTCTTATCGCACCCGCTACACCACCGCCCATCACCAACTGAGCATTCGCCGCATTGACGATGGCATCGGTCTCCATTTCGGTAATATCACCCCGAACTAATTCGAGGGCAGACCGGTTGATCACCCTTTCCATAGAATCCCTCCCCATAAATCTCTTGATTGCCGCTCTCTTTTAGATCAAAGGCATAGCTCTATTCCTCCTTAATATATGACGCCGAGGGAACTTGTCAATAAGGGAAATTCACAGACTTCCCGGCGAACGCCTTTGGGCCTTTCGCTTCAGCAGGTCAGGCTGAGGGGCCCATGGCGGATGCTACACCCTCAGACCGCATATGGCCTTGCCTTTTGAAAACCGCTCTGATAGAAAAATGCTGGGTATAAGCAAGGGTAGTGGCCAGAAATAAAGACGAAAAGGATTGGAGTGATGAATCAGGGGATTATATGGGATCTTGATGGAGTTATCGTCGACTCTGCTCCTTTCCATTTCGAAGCGTGGCGAGAATTCGCCGCTGCCAAGGGAAAAACATTCACCAAAGAGGACTTTCAGCAGATCTTTGGGAAGAGAAATGAGGATATCCTGCTTTACATATTCGGGGAGCAACTGAAACGGAAATTCCTCAAACCATGGTCTGACGAGAAGGAGGAACGGTTTCGCCAATGCATTCAGGGTAAGGTAAAACCGTTCCCGGGAGTCCTCCCATTAGTCAAGAGCCTCAATGGTGCAGGTTACAAACAGGCAATTGCGTCTTCCACACCCCTAAAGAATATCTCTCTAATCCTCAACAGCCTTAGGATCATCGATGTTTTTGATGCTATCATCTCGGGAGGTGAGGTTGCCAGGGGTAAGCCCGATCCGGAGGCATTTTTAAAGGCGGCAGAGGGTATGTCCCTTGTCCCCGCTCGATGCCTGGTAATTGAGGACGCGGCCGCAGGGATCGAGGCGGCCAACAGGGCAGGAATGAAGTCCATTGGTGTGACAAATACCCTGCCCGGGGAGAAGCTGACATCCGCTGATCGCGTGGTCCGAAGCCTTGAGGAGGTGAGTCTGAGTATGATTGCTCAATTTTTTATCTAGCCACCACGGTACGATGGGTACCATGGAATACCCCATGCCAACAGCTCGGTAGACGTGATTCGATCCAATATTGTGGATTTTAATTTTATGGAGTCGCCCTTCGAACCCTCAAGGCTAGACCTTCAACCTCGGTGACTTCAATGGCGTCCCCCTCCTGAATCTCCTCTTCGCTCACTGCCTTCCAAATCTCGCCATGTACAAAGACTTGTCCGTTCCCAGAGATTGCCGAAAGGGCCCTCCCCCTCTCTCCGATTAAGCCCTCACTTCCCGTAACCGGCCTTCTTCGGAGTGCCCTGAACACAAGCCAGGCCAATAGCAGCGAAACTATCCCCGCCCCTCCAACGACTATTGTGAAAAGGCAAGGTTTAAAGGTCCCGGGAAAGGTCTCTCTTAGTATGACGATGACGAAGAGGTCGTCCAATAGGAAGAAGAGGCTGAGTCCTCCGATGATTAGGGCAACTCTCATCCAACGCCGCATGGGCGAAACTTCCCCCGATCTCAATCTCCTTGGTCGATATTGCGAACTTTGTAATCGGCCAACCTGTCCGCCAAGGAGAGTATATAATCCCTTCCCTTCCTCTCATTCTCCAAAGGTACTAACCATTCTTTGGGGACCAGGGAGTAGCCGTAGTAAGCCCCGGCAATAGCCCCTGACATTGCTCCTAAGGTGTCTGTATCACCCCCGCAATTTACGGCCACGACGACGCTCTCCTTAAAGCTTTTGGTCAAGAGGAACGAGGCGATGGCGGGGGGAACAGCACCGATAGCGCTCACATCGCAATAGAAATGCGAGCTTATGGCACCAATAGTTGTGGGTAGATCCCCGCCCTCGATCTCTTTTATCCTCTCCAGTTGGTGAAGCATCTCCTGATCGATCTCTCCCGCATCCTCGATAATGAGATCGATAAATCCCCCAACCTCAATGGCCTCTCCTTTTAATCCCTTTCGGGTGGCAATTCCAACGGCTGTCGCCTGAGCCACTGCCCCGGCTATCCCCTTCGGATGCTTGTGGGTGATAATGCTCGACTGAATAGCCGCCTCCCTCAGTTTCACAGGATCGTCATAGAAGAAGAAACCAATTGGGGCAATCCTCATGGCGCTGCCATTGCCCCAGCTATCCGTTCCAATCTCATTCCAAGGAACCCCCTTGCGTAGCCGATCCATGATACCATAGATCCTCCCGCCATATCCCCTGGTGGGGTTGAAGTTCCGAAGGAATGTGCGGGCGGTTAGAGAGGGATCGAACCCCTCGATCTCACAAAGGCTTTCCATGATTCCCATCATCATTTCAGTATCATCGGTGTAAACGCCGTCGCCCATCTCCTCAAGAATGCCGAAGGACCTTCGGATGGCATGAGATGGCCATCCCTCAACTACCCTACCCAGGGAGTCTCCTACAAAAGTGCCCATGGCCGATCCCCTAAATCGCTCCCTCAACCCGTGCAGTTCCATCCTTGTGCCACCTGCCTTTTCTCCGTTATCGGTATGAATTCCTAGCATGTCTGGACTCTAACGGAAACTCCTCTACAAGTCAACGCGCTTTCCGGTTAGTTGTTCAAATTCCCCTCCGCTCGGAGTTCGTATTGCGTGTCCGTGTCCGTTGTCCTGTCCGTTATCAGTTATCGGTCATTTGTCATTTCGCCTTCCACCTCACCCTCTCAACCTCAACCTTAACCTTTCACCTT
>CAYFXP010000101.1:0-20221 GCA_964346935.1 uncultured Syntrophobacterales bacterium | reverse complement strand
TTTTCGGTTCAACCGATGCTCAGGATTTCTGGGTCGCTGTCTGTCAGCGCAATGCTGTGTTCGAAATGAGCCGATAGCCCCCCATCGGCGGTAACGACGGTCCACTCATCTTCCAATCTGGTTACCTGCCACGCTCCCGCGTTTATCATGGGCTCCAAGGCGAAAACCATGCCTTCCTTCAGCCTTGGCCCTTGCTGAGGAGGCCCGAAATTAGGAATTTGGGGATTCTCATGGAGGGACTTTCCAATCCCATGACCCACGAAATCCCTTACAACGGAAAACCCTTGGCCCTCCGCATAATTCTGAATGGCATGGGAGATATCGGAGAGACGATTCCTCACCTTGGCCTGTTCTATACCGATGTATAGCGCCCGTTCCGCCACCTCAATCAGCCTTTTCGCCTCCTCGCTGGCCTCGCCGACGGGAAGGGTGATGGCTGCATCGCCATAATAACCATCGAGCAAGACACCCACATCTAAACTAACGATATCCCCTTCTCTCAACTTCCGGGGACCGGGTATGCCATGGACCACCTGTTCATTTACGGAAATACACATGCTTGCCGGAAATTCATAACGATACCCCGCGGGCCTATATCCCTTGAAAGCGGGAATCCCACCCTGCGACCTGATCAACCGCTCCGCCTCCCCATCGAGCTCCTTGGTGGTGACGCCGGGCCTCACCATCTTCTTTATTTCGCGGAAAACATGCGCAACGATCCGGTTGCTTCTCCTGAGACACTCGATTTCACGCTTGGATTTTATGATGATCATTGGCCTTCTGCTCGCACTCTTTGAGGGGGCCAAACCGAAATCATGATATGAAACTCAGCCGTCACTTGTCAACACGCGCTCCCGTGTTCGGGTTTCGTGTCCGTGTATTTCGTGCTCGTGCCCGTAAGTTTCGTGTTCGTGCTCGTGGTCCATGTTCGTGAATCGTTACTTGGTGTTCCTTATCAGTTATTTGACATTTGAACTTTCCATTTTTACCCAATAAAACCAACCAAACTAATACAACCAACCAACTCATTGCCATTTGTCATTTGGCATTTGAGCTTTGATATTTGGCATTTCTCCTCCCGCCTCTACCCTCTCAACCTCAACCTTAGCCTTAAACTAAACCTTCCACTTTTGTCATTTTTTCCTTCTGCCTCCAACCTCTAACATTTTTCCCCTTTCCGACCGCAACACTACAGCATTGAATAACGTTCGCTCCAGGGAACCCGGCCAACACCTGTTGGGAAACAGCAGCCTTCTGACCCTCGATGGGTTCCCATTCTCCAGCAGATTTCCTTTATGAACGACGGGGTTCTGGGGAAAATTGAGCAAGCTCCAATCTATCGCCTATTGACTTTTGAGGTGCACGCGGTACAATGACATCGACTCAATCTTGGAAAACATCGCCTCAAGGCAAAGTGCTCATTCAAGACAGTCTTTCTCTTCCTAATCGGTATCCCAGTCTCATAAGGAGAAAACGATGATTCCAAGATATACCCGCCCAAAAATGGGACGAATCTGGACCGAAGAGAACAAATTCAAAAAGTGGCTTCAAATCGAAATCCTTGCATGTGAGGCATGGGCTGAGATGGGTAAAATTCCACTCGGGGCGCTGAGAGAGATCAAGGAGAAGGCACGGTTCGATATCGAACGGATCGAGGAGCTGGAGAAGGTGCTCAAGCACGATGTGGTGGCTTTTTTAACGGCGGTGGGAGAGAATGTAGGGGAAGTTTCGCGATATATTCATTTCGGCCTTACCTCTTCCGATATCCTGGATACGTCCCTGGCCTTGCTCTTGAAGGAGGCCTCGGAGCTGATTATGGAGGATATCCACGAGCTCCTTGGGGCCATCAAAGAAAAGGCCTTCAAATTCAAGGATACGGTAATGATCGGCAGATCCCATGGAATTCACGCCGAGCCCACTACCTTTGGCTTAAAAATGGCGCTCTGGTATGACGAAATGCACAGGAACCTGGCCCGCATGCAAAGGGCTAAGGAGGCCATCAGCTACGGGAAAATCTCCGGCGCCGTCGGTACCTTTGCCAACGTCCCCCCCTTTGTAGAGGAGTACGTTTGCCTCAAGTGCGGTTTGAACCCCGCTCCTATTTCGACGCAGATCATTCAGAGGGATCACCATGCGGAGTTCTTCACCACGTTGGCCATCATCGCCACTTCCATTGAGAAGTTCGCAGTGGAAATCCGCCACCTCCAGAGGACTGAGGTCCTCGAAGCAGAGGAATTCTTCACGAAGGGCCAGAAGGGATCCTCGGCTATGCCCCACAAACGCAACCCCATCCTCTCGGAGAACCTCTGCGGTTTGGCTCGCATGGTGAGGGCAAACTCGCTAGTTTCCCTCGAGAACGTTCCCCTGTGGCATGAAAGGGATATCAGCCACTCCTCGGTGGAAAGGGTAATTGCCCCTGACAGCACTATTCTAATGGACTACATGCTCCACCGGCTAACCACTATCATCGATAACCTCCTTGTTTACCCCGAAAACATGCTCAGAAATCTTAAAAAGACAAAAGGGTTGATCTTCTCCGAGAGGCTCATGTTGGAGTTAACCAAGAGGGAGATCTCCCGCGAAGATGCCTACGCCATGGTTCAAAGGAACGCTATGAGGGTATGGGAGGAAGAGACCGATTTCAAACAGGAAGTGCTGAAGGACCCCGAGATAACCAAGGCGCTCACTCGGGAGGAAATCGAGGAATGTTTCGATCTACACAGTCACCTTGGGCACGTGGAGGAGATCTTTAAGCGGGTATTCGAGGAAGGTGCCTAAACGGAAGGCGGTTGAAAACTATCGTCATTTCGGCTACATTTGTCTTTAGGGACCGGACTGCAGGACATTCGTACAGGTAAAAAGGGAATTGAGATGCCCAGAAGGGGTAATAAAAGGGAAAAGCCCAACTTGAAGGATTTCCTCGGGTTAGGCAATTCCCCCGGACCTGGAAAGGGGGGGCCATCACCCCCCTCCAAGAAAACGCACTTTACCATTTGGTACATCGTCATAGCCTTCCTCCTGATCTTCCTCCTTCAGAACTACCTCACCACCCAAAAGGTGAATGAGATCTCCTATAGCCAATTCAAGAACCTGGTCAGGGAAAACAGGGTAGAGGACTTGATAATAACCCCAGAGAACATAAAGGGGAAGATAAAGGGCGGTGAAGGGATCGAGCTTTCGGGTAAGCCCTTTCAGACGGTTAGGGTGGAAGACCCGGAATTGATCAAGGAGCTGGATAATAAGAGGATTCAGTATAAAGGGAAGCGGGAAAACAAATGGGTGACCGGCATTTTTGCCTGGGTGATCCCCATCATTTTCTTCTTCCTCTTATGGCGGCTGCTTTTTGCGAGGATGGGGCCCGAGGCTGGAGCCCTCTCCTTTGGAAAGAGCCGCGCTAAGATCTTTGCCCAAAAGGAGAGCAAGGTCACGTTTAAAGACGTCGCGGGAATCGATGAGGCTAAAGAGGAGTTGCAGGAGGTCATCGAATTCCTGAAAAATCCGGAGAAATTTCGAAAGCTGGGGGGGAAGATACCCAAGGGTGTATTACTGGTTGGATCTCCTGGAACCGGGAAGACCTTATTGGCAAGGGCTGTGGCCGGTGAAGCCAATGTAGCCTTTTTCAGCATAAGCGGATCCGATTTCGTGGAGATGTTTGTGGGAGTTGGGGCCGCCCGCGTGCGGGATCTGTTTGCCCAGGCCCAACAGCGGGCGCCTTGTATCATCTTCATTGACGAGTTGGACGCATTGGGAAAGGCGAGGGGGGTCAACCCTCTGGGCAGGCACGACGAACAAGAACAGACCCTCAATCAGCTGCTGTCGGAGATGGACGGATTCGACCCCAATACCGGCGTGATAATCATGGCCGCAACCAACCGTCCAGAGATTCTTGATCCCGCCCTGCTCAGACCGGGGCGGTTCGACAGACATATCTTGGTGGATCGTCCTGATATCGTGGGCAGGGAGGAGATATTGAAAGTCCATATCAAGGGGGTCAAGCTGGCCAAGGAGGTGGACCTTAAGGTAATCGCAGCACGAACCCCGGGCTTCGTCGGCGCAGATCTGGCCAATATCGTCAACGAAGCAGCCCTTTTGGCTGCCCGGAAAAACAAAGATCAAGTCGAGATGGATGACTTCGAAGAGGCCATTGATCGGGTCGTAGCTGGGCTGGAGAAGAAGAGAAAGGTAATGTCCAAAAAGGAGAAGGAGATCGTGGCCTACCACGAATCGGGCCACGCATTAGTAGCCTCCGCCCTCCCCAACACCGATCCCGTTCATCGGATTTCCATCATCCCTCGGGGCATCTCGGCCCTTGGCTATACGCTCCAGCTCCCCACGGAAGACCGATACCTCATGACCAAGTCTGAGCTAATGGATCGACTGACCGTCCTACTCGGGGGGAGGATCGCAGAGGAACTAACCTTCGGGGAAATCTCCACCGGGGCCCACAACGACCTTCAGAGGGCAACGGATATTGCCACGAGCATGGTCAAGGAATACGGCATGAGCGAGAAACTGGGCTACGTCACCTTCGAGAAGGAGAAGAGGCCCCTCTTCCTCCAAGCCGCCTTCCCGTCGTCCAAGGATTACAGCGAGGAAACGGCCAAGGAGATCGACGAAGAGGTAAAGCGCATCATCGACGAAACCTACTCCATATCAAAGAGGATATTGGCTCAGAACAGGGGAAAATTAAAGGAACTGGCCACCTTACTCCTGGAAAAGGAGGTCGTTGAGGAAGAGGACCTGAAAAAGATCCTGGGAAAACCCCTCGCGGAGGTTAAAGAGCCGAAACGGAAATCGGCATAAGTTCCGGCACAGACCCTCCTTTCCCTCACTCTAGTTTCGCCTTTTCACTACTATACTTCCAACGGTCCTATTCGCGCACTATTCGGCTGCTCCACCCTTCTGCGCCTCGTGAGGTGCCGGAAACCCCAATCCGAGATTGCTTTTGACTTTGGGATTAAGTATAATATCTGCCATCCTACAATCCCAATTCTCTTAGGGAGTGGAGAAAATGGCGGAAAAAATCGTGAAAGGCGGATTTAGGGCTACTTTGGCCCTCATTATCGCTGTTATCGCCCTTATCTTTTCCATCATCAGCTATCAACGCACCGGGGGGATGGTTGGCGTGAGTGACGAGATAAAGGCGCTGCAGAAAAAAACCGATGTATTGAAGAATGAGACCATCCAGCAGATGGAAAAGTTGGAGAAGAAAACGAAAAAGCTCAAGCAGGAAACCGGCGAAGCCCTTGAAAGATTGGGAAAGACGCTGAAATTCGAAGATGTGCGGCATAAGAAGTAAATCGTCAGGAAGGGATCCCCTATGCCAGTTAAGACCATTGTATTCATCGTGTTGGCCATCCTCATCGTTATCTTTACCATCCAGAATACCCACGTTGTGGATATTCAATTCTTCGTCTGGAAGGCCTCTATTTCCAGGGCTCTCGTGCTCTTGAGCACACTTTTTATCGGCATCATCTTGGGATGGATCATTACCTGGGCTGGCTACTCCCGAAGGAAACGAAAGGAGAGGGAAGAGCGAAACCAGAAAAGACCCACTATATGAACCATTCGAGTGAGAAGGAGTAAAAAGTGCTCGTCGTCACCTTTATCATTGCCATCGTCGCCTTGATCATCAGCATCCTGGTTTACCGGAGGACCGGGGGGGACAAAGGAATTGAAGAAGACAGTCGATTCTCTTTCTTCAAACATGGAACCCCTCAAGGGCCCGCGGAGGTTAGCTTGAAGGAACAGATTGAAACCCTAAGCTCGGTCACGGAATCCCTCAGAGACAGGACAGCCAATGCCATTGATCGGCTGGAAAAGGCATTGAGAGGAAGGCTAGAGGAAAAGCCTCCGGAGGAGAAGCCCCCTGAGGAAAAACCATCTAGACCGAAAAGGCCCAGGACGAAAAGGGAATAGCGCCTTCTATGGGGAACTGAGAATCGTGCAGAAGAGCCCAAGGGTCGTTCTCTTGGCTCTTTTATTGTCTCATCCTAAAGGAAATCCCCGGTATTGAACCCCACAACGGAGAGGAGAAGAGCGATGAATTACGCTAGACTTGTCATCCTCGTTGGTGTCTTCATCTTAGCGGTTTCCTTCGCGTCGGAGAACACACAATCCGTCACCCTCCGCTACTATTTCAACTGGGAGACCCCGCCTTTCCCCATGTACCTGCTCATGTTTATCCCCTTCTTCATCGGAGTCGTGGTGGGAAGCCTCGTCGGGGTTGGGGCTCGCCTCCGTCTCGGAAACGCCGTCAGAAGACTACAAAAATCGAATAACGAATTGGAGGAGAAGCTTAAGCAAGCCCAGGAGGCCCAAATCTCCAGGGAGTACGAAGCGCCGGCCCTGGAGGAGGAGACAACGGATACGGAGGTGATCCCCACCACATAATCCGTTCCTCGACCCCGATGAGCGAAGTAAATCATGGCAGAGGGTAGAAACCTGCAACAACTCAGAAGCGATGGAATGGAGATCTTTACCCATGCCCTGAAGGCGGTGGATCCTGTCGAAGCCGTCAAGAGATGCCTGAAGGTAGAAGGGAAAAGCCTGGTGGTCGACGGAAAAACCTATTCCCTCCAAGACTATGTCAACATCTACGCCATCGGGGCCGGAAAGGCCGGGGCCTCCATGGCCCTAGCTGTAGAGGCGATCGTTGGTGATCGAATCACAAAGGGGGTTATCAACGTAAAATATGGACACGTCTCCCAACTGAAGCGGGTCAAACTCAACGAAGTGGGACATCCGATCCCAGACGAAAGGGGAGTCTCGGGCTCCGAGGAGATCGCTGGATTGCTCGAGCAACTGGGCGAGAACGATCTGGTGATTTGCCTCATCTCCGGGGGAGGATCCGCCCTGTTGCCCTCTCCTGCCGAGGGAATTTCCCTTGAGGACAAACAGAAGATGACCAACCTCCTTCTGGAGTGTGGGGCGAACATCAACGAGATCAATGCCATTCGAAAACATATCTCCAAGCTCAAGGGTGGAGGTATTGCAAGGCTTGCCTATCCGTCTACCGTTGTCGCCTTGATCCTGTCCGATGTGGTCGGTGATTCGCTGGACGTCATCGCATCGGGGCCCACCGTTCCGGACAAAAGTACCTTTGGCGATTGTATGTCCATTTTGAAAAAATACGACCTCTTGGAAAAAGTCCCGGAATCCATTAAGGCTCGGATTCAGCGGGGCACCAAGGGGGAGATTGATGAAACCCCCAAAGCCGGCAATCCCATCTTCGAGAAGACGCACAATGTGATCATTGGGAGCAACATCATCGCGGTCAAGGCGGCGGAACGGAAGGCAAGGGCATTGAGATATAACCCCCTCATCCTCTCTACCTTTATTGAGGGGGAGACCAGGGAAGTGGCCAAAGTCCATGCGGCCATTGCAAAGGAAATCCTAAAATCCAATCATCCAATCAGTTCACCGGCATGTATCATATCTGGAGGGGAGACCACGGTGACTATTCGAGGCAAAGGCCTGGGCGGTAGAAACCAGGAATTCGTCCTGGCCGCTGCCTTGGATATCCGGGAATTGGAGGGCGTCGTTGTCCTCAGCGGGGGCACCGATGGAACCGACGGCCCCACCGATGCTGCCGGGGCAATAGCGGATGCCGATACTCTCAGGAGAGCCCAAGAACTGGGCTTAGACGCCAACGCCTACCTTGACGATAACGACTCCTACCACTTCTTCGGAAAACTCGAAGACCTCCTTTTCACCGGCCCCACCAATACCAACGTAATGGACCTGAGGCTCATCTTGGTGGGATAGATCAACCATCATTTCTCCCAGATTCCCCTAACGTGAGGACTTTCCCTTTCAAAAAGAGATTGACCCGAAGGCAAGTATGGCCTAAGGTAGCACTATTGCGGAGGAGTAAAACCCGGAAAAGCAAACTCTGAGCGCGAATTAAGATTTTTTCGCTAACCATTCTTAATGAGGCGTAGCGGCCGCAAATTCAATGTTTGAGCTTGAAGGGGAAGTTTTGAATTTGCAGCGAAGGAAACTCTAGAATGGTCGAAAAAATATTCTTGAGCGGCGAAGAGTGAGCTTTTCCAGAGCTTGCAAAATTCCGATTCTATCCCAAGGGTTATTCTCTGGGTGAGGAATCTTCGTGCGCAAGACTAAGATCGTCTGTACCATTGGTCCCACAAGCGAGTCGCCCGAGATACTCGAGGAACTGATCCGGTCCGGTATGGATGTGGCCCGCCTCAACTTCTCCCATGGCACCATCCAAGGACACGAGTCCAAGATCCAATCCATCAGGGATATATCGGAAAGGCTGGGCAGAAATGTGGCCATCCTTCAGGATCTCGCCGGTCCCAAGATCAGGATCGGAACCTTCGAGAACGGTTACGCCGTCCTAAAACCTCGGAATTGGTTCACCCTGACGACCCGAGACGTAGCCGGAGACGAGCATGAGGTCTCGGTAAGCTACCCGAACCTGCCGATGGAGGTAGCTCCCGGTGACACGATCCTCCTTGGCGATGGGGCCTTGGAGCTGCAGGTCGGTGAAACCACGACCACGGACATCCGATGCCGCGTTATGGCAGGTGGACAAATCTCCTCCCGGAAAGGACTCAACCTGCCCTCAGGAGGGCTTGATATTCCCTCCCTAACGGAGGATGATCGACGAAACCTTATCTTCGGGATACATATGGGGGTCAACTTTGTGGCCCTTTCCTATGTGCGAAGAGCCGAGAATATCAAGGTTGTCAGGGACATTATGGAATCGGAGGGGTCTAAGATCCCCATCATCGCAAAAATAGAAACCCGCAAGGCGCTGGATAATATCGACGCCATACTGGGAGAAGTTGACGGCATTATGGTTGCCCGGGGGGATCTCGGGGTAGAGACCCCGTTGGAAAGGGTGCCGCTCGTTCAGAAGATGCTCATCCGTAAGGCCAATACGCTGGGCAAACCGGTTATCACGGCTACCCAAATGCTCGGGTCCATGGTGAACAATCCCAGGCCGACTCGGGCGGAGGTCACCGACATTGCCAATGCCATTTTCGACGGGACCGACGCCCTCATGCTTTCGGAGGAAACGGCCGTGGGGAATTACCCCGGCGAATCGGCTAAAACCATGGCTACTATCGCCATGGCCTCCGAAGAGGAATTCCCCTATGAGCTTTTCGAGGCGAAAACACACGATCGACGGGGCTCTATACCCGATGCCATCAGTTATGGAGCTTGCCTCCTGGCTCGAGAGGTGGATGCCAAGGCCATAGTGACCCCTACGGAATCGGGGATGACCGCTCGACTCGTCTCGAGATATAGGCCCAGCCATCCAATCATTGCATTGAGCCCAAACGAGGAAACCATCAAACAGTTGAGCCTCTCATGGGGTACCATCCCCATAAAGGTGGACCAATTCAATGATACCGATGATATGATTGAGAAGGCAAAACGGATCACGGTGGAAATGGGTTTTGCAAAGAGGGGTGAAAAAATCGTCCTCACTGCTGGCCTTCCCGTTGGCGTTCCGGGAAATACCAATATCATCAAGATAGCGCTCATTGACTGAGACAGGGAAATTCGGGAAGCAGAGCTGAATAGTTCGGAAAGGGAGTCCGAATACGACGCGGGGCAAACCAAAGGATGCATCCATGCCCAAACCATTACGGGTGCTCTTCCTCTCACCGGAGATGGCGCCCTTCGCAAAAACGGGAGGGCTGGCGGATGTCGCGAGGGCGCTGCCTAAGGTTCTCAAGGGAATGGGCTGCGATATCCGTGTGGCCATTCCCTACTACCGAATGGCAAAGAAGGGGGATTTTAACGTCAGCATGCTCCTCAAAGACGTGAAAATACCCCTTTTCGGAGAGGTCCTAAAGGATGACATATTCCACACGCAGGCAGACGGAGGGGTCCCTCTCTACCTCATCAACAAGGATGAGTATTTTGACCGGGAATACCTCTATGGAACGCCCAAGGGCGATTATTTCGACAACGCGGAACGATTCACCTACTTTTCCCAGATGGCCTTTCTCCTCTGCAAGAGGCTGAGCTTCCAACCCCACGTGTTTCACTGCAACGACTGGCAGACGGCCCTCGTTCCCACATATATGAAGACCGTGTATGGGGAAGATCCCTTCTTCTCGAGCGCACGCTCCGTATTTACCATTCACAACATCGCCTATCAGGGTATCTTCCCTAAAAAGAAATTAGAGGTTATGGGGCTTCCCCGGGAGACCTATCACCCGGGCGGCATAGAATACTGGGGAAAGATCAACTTCCTGAAGGCGGGCATCGTCTTCTCCGACATCGTCAACACCGTGAGCCAAAAGTACAGCCGGGAGATCCAGACCCCGGAATTCGGCTACGGACTGGAAGGGGTTCTCCGTACACGAAGCGAGGATCTCTACGGCATCCTCAATGGCGCCGATTACGATGAGTGGAACCCCAAGACCGATCCGCTCATTGCGGCACATTACGATGAAGATGACCTCTCCGGAAAGGCAAAATGCAAGGAAGATCTCCTGGCCCAGTTTAACCTTCCGAAGTCCCTAAAGAGGCTTCCCATCCTCGGCGTCGTCTCCCGTTTGGCAGATCAAAAGGGGTTCGATCTGTTAGCCGAGAGCATGGGGGACCTCATGAAGATGGATCTCGGCTTCGTCCTTCTGGGAACGGGGGAAAAACGGTACCATGAGCTCTTCGGACGGATTGCCACGGAATATCCAAACAAAGCAGGCATCAAAATCACCTATGACAACACCCTGGCACATAAGATCGAGGCAGGAACGGATATCTTCCTCATGCCCTCTCGGTATGAGCCCTGTGGCCTCAACCAGATTTATAGCCTCAAGTACGGAACGGTTCCCCTTGTAAGGGCGACGGGCGGCCTCGAGGATACCATTGAGGACTACAACCCCAAAACCAACAAGGGGACGGGTTTCAAATTCCAGAGCTATAGCCCGAGGGATTTCCTCGATACCCTTCGAAGGGCACTGGTCATTTACCAGGACAGGGAAAGGTGGAAAGGGTTGATGATTCGAGGAATGAAGGCCGATTTCTCCTGGCGGAGAGCGGCAAGGGAGTATATGAACCTCTACGGAAAAGCAAAGGCCCATTGAGATAAGGAATGATTCCGGACCGTTTAAGGAGATTCACATTACGCTTTCTGAGCCCTGAGAGGACCCTCATCCTCAGCTTCCTCATCATTATCCTCATCGGAACATTTCTGCTCAGCCTCCCCCATGCCGCACGGGAACAATCGACTTCTCTCATTGACGCGCTTTTCACGGCCACCTCCGCCGTATGCGTGACGGGGCTGATCGTAGTGGATACGGGGAGTTTCTATTCTTATTTCGGACAAACGGTCATTTTGATCCTGGTCCAACTGGGGGGATTGGGAATCATGACCTTCTCCGTCTTTTTCTATCTTCTCTTGGGGCGGTCCATCGGCTTTCGGGATAGGAGAATTATCCAAGATACCTTCTCCCAATTTCCCATAAGGAACATCTATGTACTCCTAAAATCGGTCTTTCTCTATACCATGGTTATCGAACTTGTCGGAACCCTTTTTCTCCTGGTGGGATGGAGGGGCCACTTTCCGCCCATGACCGCCCTCTATTTTTCCCTCTTTCATGCGATATCGGCCTTCTGCAATGCTGGGTTTTGCCTTTTCCCCGATAGCTTCGTGGGTTTCCAAAGCAATATCCTCGTTAATCTCTCCATTACCTCTCTCATCATATTGGGAGGGGTCGGTTTCATCGTCTTGAAGGAGATGGTCGAGAGCGGGTTTCGAAGAAACCCTCCCCTTCGGATCTCCCTCCATTCAAAGGCCGTTCTCACGACAACGGTAGCACTCATCGTTTTGGGCACCCTCTTCATATTCCTCATCGAACGGAACAGCAGCCTCTTGAAATTTGCCCAGGGAGATCAGATCCTCATTTCCTACTTTCAATCGGTCACGAGTCGAACGGCGGGGTTCAATACCACACCCATGGTTGGCCTCAGCAACGCCACCCTCTTCATGCTCCTCATCCTCATGTTCATCGGGGCCTCCCCGGGCTCGTGCGGAGGGGGGATCAAGACCACCAATCTAGCTACGCTGTTCTCCGTGGTCCTCAACAGGGCCAAGGGAAGGGATCGGGCAAACTTGTTCAAACGGACTATTCCCCACGAGACCGTCGCGCGCTCCGTTTCCATAATACTGGCCTCCGGTTTGGCCGTGGTCATCATAACAACTCTTCTCCTGATAACCCAAGTTGGGGAGGTCAGCCATACGGAAAGCAGGGGCTTATTCCTCGGGTATCTCTTTGAAGCCGTATCGGCCTTCGGAACCGTGGGCCTGTCAATGGGCGTAACGGCCAGACTCGATTTGACGGGCAAGCTCATTATTACCGCCACGATGCTCCTTGGCCGATTGGGCCCCCTTACCCTGGCCTTTGCCATGGCCCGGAGGAAGAGAAAAGCGGAATTTGAATACGCCGAGGAGAACATTATCGTCGGATAGAAAGGAGCGAAGATGGGGAAATTCGTCGTTATCGGCCTGGGAAACTTCGGCCATTATTTGGCTAAGAGCCTTTATGAAGAGGGGAAAGAGGTCATTGGGGTGGACCGCTATAAGGAAAGAGTCCAACGGTTGGCAGAGTCTTCCTCCTACGCCATGGCAGGGGATGCCACCGACAAATCCATCTTAGAATCCATCGGCATCGAGAAGGACGATGTGGTCATCGTTAGCCTCGGGGATAACATCAGCGCCAGTGTCCTAGTCACCCTCTATTTAAAGGATCTCGACATTCAAAATATCTACGTGAAGATCATCAGCGAGGACCACGGGAGGGTCCTTGAAAAGATCGGCGCGTCGGAGGTCATTTTTCCGGAAAGGGACTTGGCAAAGAAGATGGCGAAGAGCCTGACATCGCCCAACTTCATCGAGTACCTTCCGCTGACCGAAGAATACACTATCGTCGAAATCGCCCCGCCCAAGGAGTTCGTCGGAAAAACCCTGTCCGAACTCCAGATGAGGAATAAATACAACATCAGCATCCTTGCGGTAAGGGGCCTCGTTCCGGAAACGATGACCATGAACCCGGGCGGATGCTTTACCGTAAAGGACAGCGATATCCTTATAGCCCTAGGAAAACCCGAAGATATCGAGATGATCAAAGGTTAGCATACGAAAAGACGAAGAAATCGATACGTCTCCTCCACGCTCCGGATGAAATACGAAGCCTGGCTTTCCTTCTTTCGAGGTGAAACCAGGACCGTCAGCCCCCGACCCTTCAATGCGTTGAAGGCATCCTCGTCGGTCTCATCATCTCCCATATAAATGGAGTAGGGCTCCTCTCCAGGGTCCTTCGATAAATAGACCAGCAGCCATTTCACCGCGGACCCCTTATCCCAAACCACATTGGGCCTTACCTCCAAAACCCTTTTTCCCCGCGTAACGACAACCGTCTTGGAGATTAAGAACCTCTCCATCTCCCGGTAAAAGAACTCCTTCAAACGAGAGTGATAACGTGCGGGCAGCATCCTGTAGTGCATGCTCACCGTCAGCCCCTTATCCTCTACCAAGACCCCTTCGAAACCCCTCAGCTTCACCTTCAACATCCGAGCAATTTCCCCCAACAGGGCCTTCGCCCGGAGCGCCTCATCATTCACATAGAAAATATCCGGCCCGGCTATCTGCATGCCGTGATTTCCCGCCAGGACGAGGCCCTTGAGGTGGATGAACCCCTCCAGTTGCTCGATTGCCCTTCCGCTGATGATGCAGACGAAATTCTTCTCGTTTCGGAGGAGCGAAACGAGGACCTTCTTGTATTTGACAGGGAGGAAGGCCTCCTCCGGATCATCCACGATAGAGGTCAGGGTCCCGTCGTAATCCAAGAAGAGGGCACGGCGTGCCCGAGACTTCACCTCCTCAATGATACGGTCTTTGTCATCGAATAAATATTTCATCGTAAGGGAATCACCGAATGGTTAAAAGGAAAGCTCTGAATAGGAATGCGGATTTTTTCGGGAACCGTCCTCGATCGATGGGAACGCGTGGGGTCCTGGTGCGGTGAAGTCCGCAAGCTACTCAATTCCCTCGAAAAAATCCCTCACCCAGTAGTAGATATCCCGCCTGCTCACTAGATCTTGCATCTCTTCCATGCGTCTCTTCTTCTTTCCCGAGGACATCCTAATCGCTCTATAAATTGCATCGGAGACGCTTTCGATATCGTACGGATTCACCAGGAGGGCCTCAGTCAGCTCCTCGGCAGCACCTGCGAACTCGCTCAATATGAGCACCCCCTTCTTGTCCACTTGCGAAGCCACATATTCCTTGGCAATGAGGTTCATGCCATCCCGCCCCGGCGTAATAAGGGCGATGTCGGCCATCCGGTAGTAAGCCACCAATTCTTCCCGGGAAAGCGACCGGTAAATATACTGGATCGGAGGCCATCCCTCTCTCGTAAAGTGCCCGTTGATGCGTCCAATGGTTTCATCCACCTCTCTCTTCATCACCCGGTATTCCTCGACCCTGGTCCGGCTCGGCACGGCTACCTGGATGAAGAGGATCCGGTTCCTAAATTTGCCGTGTTTCTCGAGAAACCGTTCGACGGCCAAAAGCCTCTCTTTTATCCCCTTGGTATAATCCAACCGATCGACCCCGAGGATTACTATTAGATCCCCGATGTGACTCCGGTGTTTTTGGACGCGATTGATCACGCGTTTGGTCAAGGCTATATCGCGAAAGGCCTCATAGTCAATGCTGATAGGGTGCCAACTGACCTCGACCTCCCTCCCGTCTACCCCAATGATTCCCCGTTCCCTATCCACGGGAACGTTAAGGATCTTCTCGACGCAGTCGAGAAAGTTATCGGCATAGTTCTTTACGTGAAAACCGATCTTCTCGCTTCCCAATAGCCCTTCCAGAATTGGCTTACACCAGGGTAGAACACGGAAGGTATCATAGGGGGGAAAGGGCGTGTGGAGGAAGAAGTAGGGCCTTAGTTTCGGATGCTGATAACGGATGAAATTCGGCACCAGACAAAGGTGATAGTCCTGAACCCAGATGATATCCGACGGATTGGCCTCCTCCAAGATTTCCCCGGCGAAATACGCATTGGTCCTGAAGTAGGTCTTCCAGTGGGCACTATTGTAATGGCTCAACCCGATGAAGTTGTGGAAGAGGGGCCAAAGGGTCCTATTGGAAAAACTGTAGTAGTAGTGGCTGATCTCCTTATCCGTTAAATTGACGAACCGGAGTTGATAGCTTCCCTCCTCATCGGGCTCGGAAACGGTAACCCGTTTCTCCTTCATGGGGGGACCAGATCCTCCATCCCAACCAATCCAGAGTCCGTTGCAAAGCCGCAGGATCGGATCCAAGGCGGTAACCAAACCCCCACTTCCCTTAACATAACGAATTCCCTCGGAAGTTCGGACGGGATTATAGGGAAGTCGGTTGGAGACGACGACCAGCCTGCGCGAGGCAAAGAGGTCGCGTAACTCTCCCAGTTTTTCCCTTGCATCCATTTGAAGCACCGGGAATCAATGAGAAGGGTTTCTGACAAGGAGCTATCAAGGATTTTCCGGATCCCTGAGCCGAACTACATTATTTGGTAACATTACGGGCGACGATTGTCAAGGAATATGCTCTTGCTCCGATGCGACCCTCCCCAAACAAAGTCGATGGGGGTAAAATGAGAAATATGAGGCCGAAAATCTCCGGAAATACGAGATTGTTGTCCCAGAATTCCTGATACGACCCGAGAACTCCTTTGACAAGGTAACGTAGGCTTTACTAGATTGGACATAGTACGGATAAAGCGCTGAACTCGATGGTTTTCCTGCGTTTTCCAAACTTTAGCAGGGGGCTCCTATGGGTATGAATTTATCCCTTTGGGAGACAAAACCGCGAGCACCTGGAAATTCGGGAAGGGTCCGAGGCACCCCCGAAAAACGGAAATTTCCTCGGGTTCCCGTAATGAAACCGGCTATCTGCTTCCGCTACGGGAGATAGATGAGCATGCGGACCATAAACATCAGCCTGGGGGGATTGAAACTGGAGGCCAATTTCGATCTCGGCGTTGGGGAGTTCATAGAATTCGCCATTTTAACTAATGGCACCCCAATACGATGCAAGGGAAGGATCCTCGGAACAGAAGACCTGAAGAATAAGGTGAACGTCAGGCTGCGTTTTGCCCAGATCTCGGATAGGGATTTTCAGAAATTGGCCTATTACCCAGAGGGCCTTTCGCCTTTCCGACTGCAACACCGCATGACTGCAACACGGCAGCACTGTATAATTTCCCCTCAGAGCGTGTCTTCCCAAGGTTCTATGCAACTTCCGAAGGTCATCCAATTGACCCCCTCGGGCTTTCGTGATATTGAATGTGATTACATCCTTGGATAGAATCCCGCTAAGACCGGACGACTCCAGGAGATGAATTGGCTTCCTTGGATCCTCAGGACAAAGGAGACTCGTTGGCTCGTCTCCATGGGCGAACAATTGGGATCTTCGAAATCGAGCTACACTTGAAAGCCCTTCACTATCGAGGGGGATGGACCCATTTCTCCCTCTATCTCAAAGACGGGCAGGGAAGGATCAGTTCTCAAAGAGCTCCCAGGGGCCGGTGGGTGGCAACGCCTGTGCTCGAGGGGATCCACAGTCGGGGAGGAAGGGGAGTTAACGGCTGGATCGAGGTCGGTGATTATTTTCCGATCGTCCATTTCGAGGGGGAGACTACGCATCTTTCCTTAGAAGAAGGCTTAGACCGAGGGATTTTTCGTCTGCTCGCCGAGTGCGTCCCTGCCGGAGGGCATCTCATGTTCGCGTATGAGGTCTCATACGAGAGCCCATTTCATAGGGAAACCCAGGAATCCCTCATCAAAGGAGTTCCCCCTGTCAGCACCATTCAAGGGGAGCTGCTATTTCAGGCGGGATTTCGCCTGGTGAAGGATTGGTATCTGGCGGAAGGGGGTCATGAGGGGCCGAGGAAACTGTGGGGCGAGAAGCCCCTCAATGATGCCGAGGCACGTGACTTCGATTTGAAGACGTTCCTCCAGCTTCTCGCCTTTTTGTCCCGGCAGCCCAATCCGTCCTCTATCGAACGAGAACGACTGGCGAGAAGAAGAACCCTTGTAATTCTCCAGGAGTTGGACCTGGAGCCCGCTCTATCGACTTTAAGGCAAGGGCTTATCCACATATACCAAAAAGAGGCCCGATCAAGGGCATTGGAGAGAGCCGCTCGGCAGGCATGTCGCCAAATCGAAGAGGTCCTCAAAACGGCGCCATTCGAAGACGAACACGTGATGGGAGTATTGTCCCAGATTTCGAGAGATTGTTCCACTGGGCCTGAGAGGAATGATGATGCAACGGGTTAAGGCGAGGAGATCAACCGGATTTCCGGACATCGAATCAATCCGGGTGAAGCTTCACGAGCTGAGGAATCTCTTCTCCCCCGAGGACAGACTCCTCATTGTCATCAAACCGGATCCCGACTCCATTGCGAGCAGTCTCGCCCTGAAGACCCTGCTTCTGAAATCCATAAAATACGCGACGACGGCCTATGTCGGGGAGATTACACGACAAGAGAACATCGCCTTGGTTAGGCTTCTCAATATCCCCATGGAGAGGATCGAACACATTGATTTCACCGAGTTCAGCCGGAAGGCTATCATGGATGGTCAACCCACCCACTTCGATTTCCTCCGCGACCATCACTTCGATGTAGTCATCGACCACCACCCCATCACGAAGGGTTATGACGCCACCTTTGCGGATATTCGCCCCACATATGGCTCAACGTCCACCATTATGGCTGAATACCTCAGTGCCGCCCGCATCAAACCAACCACGAGGCTCTCAACAGCGCTCGTCTATGGTATCAAGACGGACACGAACAACTTCGAAAGGGGTACCAGGTCGGAGGACGTGTGGGCCTTTCGTTACCTCTTTGTGAGGGCGAATAAGAACGTGCTTCGTAAGATCGAGCTCTCGGAGCTCTCCCCCGAAATCCTCGATTATTTCAAGATGGGCTTCGACAGGATGAAAATCTTCAAGGACAAAGTCTTCGTTCACATGGGCCAGATTGGCAACCCGGATATCTGTGTTCAGCTGGCCGATTTCCTGATGAGGGTCAACAACGTCTCTTGGACCGTCATATCATCGGTGGCGGACGACAATCTGGTGATCATCATGCGGAGCGACGGATACCGGAAGAATGCCGGGAAGATGGCCTCGAAACTGTTCGGGGATTTGGGGAGAGCTGGGGGTCACAGAGCAGCAGCACGGGCGGAAATCCCTCTGGAAAATCTGAGGAAGAGGCTACGGGGGTTGACAGAGGAAGCCGTTGAGAAATGGATATTCAGACGGATTAAGGGATATAGGACAGAGTAACCCCCGCGGAAGTCCATGGAGTTTCCCCCTCGTTGGAGCGGGGTTATTTTCCCTTCAGGGAATTGAATAGGTCGTTTGCCTCTTCAACAGAGGCATTTTCGTGAATGATGGCCCGAAGGGCTCTCATCATTGCCACCGGGTGTTCATGCTGCCAGACATTTCTCCCCAGATTCAGGCCCGTTGCCCCCTTTTGCATTCCATCGTGGACAAATTCGAAGACCTCGCGTTCCGTCTCACACTTGGGGCCGCCTGCCATGACCACAGGTACAGGGCAGCCTTTGACAACCCTGTCGAAATTTTCGCACCAATAGGTCTTAACTACCTTGGTACCCAATTCGGCGGCGATGCGGCAGCAGAGCCCGAGATACCGGGCGTCTCTCTTTTCCAGCTCTTTCCCAACAGCCGTGACGGCCATCACGGGAATGCCGTAGTTCTCGCACTCATCCACCAGTTTTCCCAGATTCAAAAGGGAGTCGTGCTCGTAGTCGCTTCCCACAAAGATCGACATACCGACGGCGGCCACATTGAGGCGGACAGCCTCTTGGATCGACGTGGTTATTCCCTCATGGGAGAGGTCATTTCCGATGATGCTCGTACCGCCGGAGACTCTCAGAATGATAGGTGGACTGTTCTTTGGATCAACACAGGAACGTAACACTCCGCGAGTCACAAAAAGAGCATCGGCGTAAGGAATAAGGGGTTTGATAGTTTCGCCCGGTTTCTCCAATTTAGTGGTGGGACCCTGAAAATAGCCATGATCGATCGGCAAAAAGAAACAGTGGCCATCTGGTTCGATCAGCCGACCCAGCCGGTTTTCCATTCCCCAATCCATGATTCCCTCCTCCTTTTGAAATTTGAAAACCGAACGCGCCCCTAATTTTTGGGCTCGATTATGACCTTAAGGGAATCCCTGGCCTCGGCAACCAGCCTGAACGCTTCCCCGATGTCCACTAAACCAAACCTGTGGGTAATCATCTCCTTTACCCGCACGCGTCCCAATCGAATCAGCTCGAGGGCTTCCACATGGTCTCCAGGGCTTCCTCCATAAGAAGTCGTGAGCGTGATGTCATTTCGAAAGAAGAGGTTGTTGATGGAAAGGGGAACCGTGACCCCAGGATCTGTAGGGGCAAAAAAGAGCACCGTGCCCCCCCGTTCCGCCGCCTCCATACCTTGAATCTGAGCGGATCTCACCCCAGTGCAGACCAAAACCAAGTCGGCCAGCCATCCATCATTAACGTCCCTGACCCGAGAGGCAATATCCTCACTCGCATGTAGAACCGTATCGGCCCCCAATTTCCTCGCGGATTCCAGACGGCTCTCCACAATATCAGTTGCCACGATTCGACCCGCTCCCATGGCTCTAGCCAATTGAACGTGGAGCAATCCGGCGAGTCCGCTCCCTATGACGAGAACTGTTCCTCCTGGCTGGAATCGGGCCATCCTCAGGGACCGAAAAACGCAGGCAACGGGTTCAACAAAAGTCGCCTCCTCAAAGGAGACCTCTTCGGGGAGAAGATAGACACCTCTGTCAACGTTGATCGCCGGAAGACGAACGTACTCGGCGAACCCTCCCGGGTCAAAATTTGTTCGACGCAGCGTCTCGCATACAGTATGGTGTCCCCTCAAGCAGTAACGACAGGTATTGCAGGGCACATGATGAGACGCTGATACACGCTCCCCCTTTTTGTATTGCTCGACGCCCTCGCCCACCTCAACGACTTCCCCCGCAATTTCATGGCCCAGCACCAGAGGCACCTTGTCACGCCGATACCACTCCATCACATCGCTCCCGCAGATACCGCTGGCCTCGATTCGAAGAAGCAGCTCGCCCGGGCCAATTTGCGGGACGGGCATCTCCTCAACCCTCACGTCGCGATTGCAATAGTACATTCC
>CAYFXP010000100.1:0-4731 GCA_964346935.1 uncultured Syntrophobacterales bacterium | reverse complement strand
AGCGCGCGCTCCGCCCTCTTCAGCATGTTGAAACACCCAGCACAGGGAACAACGAGCTCTAGATCCCTCTTTTGAGCCATGGCGATATTTCTCGCCGGGAGACAGAGGGAGAGGAATCTGTTCATGCTGTGGACAGCTGCCGCCCCACAACAATTCCAGTCATCAATCTCCACGAGCTCTACACCCAGAGCCTTAAATACGGCATTGGTCGAGAGGTCATACTCCACCGCCGTTGAATGGGATGTACATCCAGGGAAGTATGAGTACTTTTCTCCACCTTCCACCGATTATCCCCTTTCCTCCACCTTCTCCTGGGCTTTCCTATACAACTCCCGTATTGAGTCCATCCCCTTAATCCGTCGGGGGAACAAGGGGATCTTTCCCTTCATAAACAATTTCATTCCAGGTATCAGATCCGTCCAATAATCGCCGCTGCGAAGCTTATGCTCCATCAACATCGTGGCCTCGTGGACTCTCCCGCCCCTTCTGATACTCGCCATGAAGGCGTTATGGAGGGCAACGATACCCTTCTCCTTTGCTCGATACCCCTGCTCCAGGGACATCTCGCGCAACGCATCCATGAGTACTCCGATATCGATCTCATTGGGACAACGGGTCCCACAGGCCTCACAGGAGACACAGAGCCAAATCGCCTTGCTCTCCAATACCTCCTGTTTTAGGCCCCACTGAATCATTCTGACAATGGCATTAGGATTAAAGTCCATGTACGGGGCCGTTGGACACCCTGCAGTGCACTTCAAGCACTGGTAGCAGAGCCGGATATTCTCCCCACACCTCTCTCGCAGTTCCTCGAGAAATGAATGCCCAGCTTTCCCTTCCGGCAGCTCAATTCGCACCACTGGCTCCTTCATTCACCGAACCCCTCTTCCTTTTCTCCTCAAAAACTTCTATCATCCCAAAGACTTGCGTGGCCTTGCTGTTCCTCAATTCACAGGCGTTGTTGGGACAAGCTGAAATGCAGGCACCACAGCCTTGACAGAGGGCCTCATGAACCCTTGAAATCCTCCGGTATTCGTCCATCTCCCTTGCCTCGTAGGGACAGATATGGACACAGATACCACATCCGCTGCAGATCTCAGGATCGACAAAAGCTACCAGGGGATCCTGGGACAAGACGTCCTGGGAAAAAAGGGCCTGAATCTTGCTTGCCGTGGCACTGGCCTGGGCCACGGTATCGGTAATGTCCTTTGGGCCCTGTCCACACCCGGCGAGAAAGATCCCCTTCGTCGGGCTCTCCACGGGATAGAGCTTGATATGGGCCTCGCTCAAAAACCCGTGTTTATCCGTGGTCGCCCTCAGCTTGACCGTCAGGTCCTGAATTCCCTGGCTGGGCACTAAAGCCGTGGCCAAGACGACCATATCCGCGGGAACCTCAACCTTCCTGTTGCTTAGGGTATCTTCTCCCCAAACCTTAACCTTATCACCCTCTCGAAAAACCCTGGCCACTCGACCTCTCAAATAGATGAGCTCCTCTTCCTCTATTGTTTCTTGAAGAAATTGTTCATATCCCTTGCTGTCGGTCCTGATGTCCATAAAGAAGATGTAGGGCTGAGCGCCAGGGATTTTTCGCTTCAAGAGCTTGGCCTGTTTGGCGGTATACATGCAACAGACACGGGAACAGTAGGGCATATACCGCTCCGGATCCCGGGAGGCCACACATTGGATGAAGACCACGTCCCGGGGAATCCTCCCATCCGAGGGCCGCCGTATCTCTCCCCCTGTTGGACCTGAGGGGGAAAGCATGCGCTCAAAGGCAAGCCCGTCGATGACATCGGGGATCCTTCCGTAACCATATTCCCCAATCATCTCCATTGGGAAGGGGTCATAGCCCGTGGCCACAACAATTGCCCCTATGCGTTCCTCATAGAGGCGTTCTCGCTGACGATAGTCAATGGCCCTCTCCGGACAGGCCTCCTGGCAGATGGTGCAGTTCTCATCGGTGAATTGGCGACACCTCCCTCGGTCGATTACGGGTTTTCCCGAATCCCCCATGGACGCCCACATATAGATCGCCTTTCTGGCCTTCAACCCCATTTCGAATTCCGACGGGATCTCAACGGGACATTTCTCCAAACAGGCCCCGCACGCCGTACACTTATCCCAATCAACGTAGCTGGGTTTGCGACGCATCCGTACATCGAAATTTCCGATAAACCCCCTTACCTCCTCCACCTCGCAATAGGGCATCACCTTTATCTTGGGGTGGTTTGCAATTTCCACCTTCTTGGGGCCGAGGATACACCGCGCATCGTCCAGATGGGGAAACGTCTGAGAAAGCTGGAGCAACCTACCCCCGACGGATGGCTGTCGCTCCACCAGAATGACCTCATATCCCCCATCGGCCAAATCGGTAGACGCCGTTATCCCAGCTATTCCGCCACCGATTACCAAAACCCGCTTGGAAAGCGGCATCGTCAGGGTCTCGAGGGTCTCATTCCCTCTCAATTTTTCCAGGACCGAACGAATAATTTCGGCGGCCTTCTGGGTTGCCAGCTCCTTGTTCCCCTGATGGACCCAGCTGCATTGTTCTCGGATGTTGGCGATTTCACACACATAGGGGTTCAAGCCCTCCGATTTTACCGCCTTGCGGAATGTAGTCTCATGCATGCTGGGCGAACAACAGGCCACGACCACTCCTTCCAATCCCTCTTCCCGGATGGCTTTGTGAATGAGCAGCTGCCCCGGGTCCGAACACATGTAAATGTAGTCCTCGCTGTGCACCACATCCTCGACCCCGCCCATATCCCGGGCCACCCTCTTCACATCGACGGTTCCGGCAATGTTCACACCACAATGACAGATGAATACGCCGATTTTCTTCATATCACTCCCGTGTCCGTTTTCCCTGAGGCGTGCTCGTATCGGTGACCATTAGGACCGAAGACGGCGGACGGCAGACCGCATTATAGGATCGTGTTCGTTTTCGTGTTTCCATTTTTAACCAATAAAACCAATCAAACTAATACAACCAACCAACTCATTGCCATTTGTCATTTGGATTTTGAACTTTGACATTTGATATTCTTACCTTCTCCCTCCAACCTCAACCCCCTAGCTACTGGAACGAACCAACTATGAGTTCCGATACTGGGCGAACAGCGCCTGTACCTTGCGCGCGGCGGCATGCCCCTGGGCTACCGTATCGGCGATGTCCTTCGGCCCTTGAGCGCATCCCGCCAGGTAGATCCCCTCATCCCCTGTTTCCACCGTATAGAGCTTCCACTGGGCCTCCGTCAAAAAACCATATTCATCGGTCTTAATTCCCAGTTTTTCGGCAAGCTCCTTTGCCCCTCGGCTGGAAATCATGGCCGTCGCCAGGACCACCATGTCCGCGGCGATCTCCACCTTCTTCCCGGTCAGCGTATCGACTCCCCACACCACCACATGGCCGTCGTCCCTGAACAAACGCGAAACCCGGCCCCTGAGGTACAGGATACCCTCCTCCTCCATTCCCTGTTGGATGAACTCCTCATACCCCTTTCCCATGGACCGAATATCCATATAGAAGATATATGCGCGGCCATCATGGACCTTGTGCTTATAGAGCCTTGCGTGCTTGGCCGTATACATACAACACGCCCGTGAACAGTAGGGCACATACCGCTCCGGATCCCGGGAAGCCACGCATTGAATGAAAACCACCTCCTTCGGGATACGGCCATCGGAAGGTCGCTGGATTTCCCCCGCAGTGGGTCCAGAGGCTGAGTTCAACCGTTCGAAGGCCAGGCCATCAATGACGTCGGGAACATCCCCATATCCATATTCACCGATCTCCTCCTTGGGATAGAGGTCGAATCCCGTGGCGACGATGATCGCTCCCACCCGCTCCTCGATAAACGCGTCCTCTTGTTCGTAATCGATGGCACCGACGGGACAAACCTTTTCGCATACCCTGCACTTTCCCTTCGTGAAAAACCGACAGACATCACGATTGATAACGGGTTTATTGGGAACCGCCTGAGGGGAAAGGGTGTAGATGGCCTTTCCCAATCCCACTCCACGATCGAATTCAGAAGGGACTTTGCTGGGACATTTCTCCTGGCAGAGACCACAACCAGTGCATTTTTCCCAGTCCACATAAGCAGCTTTCCTCCGGATCTTTACGAGGAAATTCCCCACCTCCCCGGAAACGGATTCGATCTCCGAATAGGTCACCAATCGAATCTGAGGATGCTGTCCCGTCTCAACGGTTTTCGGGGTAAAGGTACACTGGGCACAGTCCAGTGTGGGGAAAGTCTCGGAAAGCTGGAGCATTCGACCTCCGATAGAGGCAAGCCGATCCACCAAGAGAACCTCATAGCCAGCATTGCCCAAATCGATAGAAGCCGTAATGCCGGTAATCCCTCCTCCGATAACCATGGCTCGTTTTGTAAAGGGGGGCTTTTCCTCTTGTGAAATCGCCCTACCTCGGATTTCGTCGATTTTCCTCTCGATGAGATCTAAGACTTCCTTCGTCGCCTCCTTCGGATCGCTCTTTTTAACGCTTCCTAGGGCAGGCTGAATATCAATAACCTCGCTAAAAGAGGGATTGAGCCCCCATCGTCTCAGTCCCTTCTTGAATGTAGGCCCGAACAGTTCTGGCCTTGCGCAGGAAACCACTATCCGATCCAGCTTGTTCTCCTCCACAGAAGCCCGAATTGCTTCAACCCCGGATTCCGAACAGACCGGCGAACGGTACACGACCGGGAGCACATCTTTCCTTCCCTTCAA
>CAYFXP010000099.1:0-2780 GCA_964346935.1 uncultured Syntrophobacterales bacterium | reverse complement strand
AGGCAATAAAGGTGGTCTCCGAAAACAAGGGGGAGTTCCAGTTTCTCATCCTCTACGGTGGGTGTGACCCGGTACACGCCGGGGGCGACCTGAAGGAGAGCCTCTCCAAATTGGATAAGACCATCGAAACGAGGAAGGAGATGGAGCGCAGCGGTGCATCGGCCGAGGAGATCGATGCCCTTTACAACTGGGGAGATATAAGGCTCGAGAAGGGGTTCACCCTCTACGGCGGGGTGAGAGCCCTCTCCGGGGATGTGAGGTTAATTGCCTTGTGCGGCGGGGGAACTCGATTCGGTGGCTCCGCCGAGGTGGCGTTGATGGCCGATTACCTCGTGGGAGACTCCAGATCGTCGATGTGCTTCAGCGAGGCGATGATCGGGTTGCTCCCGGGCTGGTCCGGGGTTGGAAGGACTTTAGCGAAGGCGGGCCTTATCAATGCCAAATACATGGCCATGACGTCAACCGAGGTGAAGGCACCCCAGCTGGAGGAGATCGGAATTTACAATCTCGTGGTGGAGATCGCTCTGCCCTTCCCGAAGTTCGAGAAAACGGGCGATAAGGAAGGGGATAGGGCTCGCTACCAGGAAGCGCTGCAAAAACACAACGACGAGGTGGGCATACTCTTGTTGCCCAAGGCCTTGGAGCTGGCGGTTTGTCCCCTGGACGAGATCCCCCGTGTGAAAGAAGCCTCGAGAAAGGAGTTGGCTACCGAAGGGATGGTGGCCGACCAGGTTGCCAGGAGGAAGGACCCCGAGACCTATCGGGATCTCTGGGGAAAACCCTTGGCGGAGGTGAAGGAGCCCATAGCCAAATTGGGAAGGCCCCTGGCTCCCCAATCCATCAGGGCACTGGAGGACCTTTTTTCGGAATATGACCCCGCGGGGTTCAACGAAAAGAAGTTCGTAAGGGCCGAGATGAAGGCCGATGCGAGGCTCTATAGGGATCCGAGGTTCCGGGCGGGAATCATCGCCACCCTCGAGCAGAAGGTGGCGAACTTCAAGGAGGACTGACGAAATGAGACAGTATTTCGAGAGGATGGAACCCATCGGAAGGGAGCTTACCGAGAATGAGCGCAAGAGGATGGAGGAGAATGTAGCCCTCATCGAAAACGAAGAGGCGACAATTGAAGAGGCCAAGGAAAAGACGAAAAATGCGGGCATTCCCGCCGAAAAGATCAACCAGAGGGGCCAGAACACGGCATGGCAGAGGCTCGAGATGCTGGTGGACCCGGGAACGTTCCTCCCCTTGAATAGCATCTATGATCCATTCTTTAATCAGGAGGGGTCCACTGGCCTGGTCAATGGCATCGGGCAGATCTCAGGCCGTTATGCGGTCATCATCGCCTCGGATAACAAGGTACTCGCTGGCGCCTGGGTTCCGGGTCAAGGGGAGAATATCTTCCGTGCCCAGGAAATGGCCGAGATCCTCAATATTCCCCTTGTGTGGGTCCTCAATTGCAGCGGCGTGAAGCTGACCGAGCAGGAAGAGGTCTACGCGGGCAGGCGATCAGGCGGGCACACCTTCTTCAGACACGATCAGCTGATTCAGAAGGGAATCCCGATCATTGCAGGTGTCTACGGCACCAACCCGGCCGGCGGCGGATACCATGGAATTAGCCCAAGCATCATGTTCGCCCATAAAAACGCCAACATCGCCGTTGGTGGTGGTGGAATCGTCAGCGGAATGAGCCCCAAGGGCGGATTCGATTTAGAGGGCGCCGAGCTGATCATCGATGCAACCCGAAAATTCAAGGCAGCGCCACCCGGAGGGGTGAAGATCCACCACGATCACACCGGTTTCTTCACCAAGGTGTTCGACACCGAGGAGGGAGTTATCGGGGCTATCAAGGAGTGCATGGCGGGCATGCCCATGTACAACCCCGACTTCTTCAGGGTGGCTGAGCCTAACCTCCCTCGCTTCCCTGCAGAGGAGATGAACTTCATCGTCCCGTTCAATCAAAAATTGACCTATGACATACACCAGGTCTTAGCTAGGATCTTCGACAACAGCGAGCACATGGAATTCAGGCCCGATTACGGCCCTGAGGTTTACTGTGGTCTGGCCAAGATCGACGGCTTCCTCGTGGGCATCATCGCCAACAGGCAGGGCTTCCTGGGCAAGGATTATCCCAAGTATGCCGAGGGGCAGTACCTGGGTATTGGGGGGAAACTCTACCGGGAAGGGCTGATCAAGATGAACGAACTGGTGACCCATTGCGGAAGGGATCGAATCCCCATGATCTGGTTACAGGACACCTCGGGAATCGATGTGGGGGATATCGCCGAAAAGGCGGAGCTCCTCGGCCTCGGCCAATCCCTGATATACTCCATTGAGAGCTCAGGCGTCCCCATGGCCTGCGTTGTGGTGAGAAAGGGTACGGCAGCGGCCCACTACATCATGGGCGGCCCCCAGGCCAACAGGAACAACGCCTTTACCCTGGGCACGCCTGCTACGGAGATCTACGTGATGCACGGGGAAACGGCTGCTGTGGCAGCCTTTGCCAGGAGACTGGTCAAGGAACAAGATCAGGAACACTCCCTGGACCCCATCATCGATAAGATGAACGCCCTGGCCCGCCAGTACCACAAACAATCCAGGCCCGTCTACTGCGTCCAGAAGGGGTACGTGGATGAGGTGGTCCCCTTCACCCAGTTGAGGGATTACCTCGTCACCTTTGCCCGGTGCTGCTACCAGAACCCCAGGAGCATGTGCCCCCCTCACCAGATGATGCTGCCCAGGATCATCAGGGGGTAATGGTCTCCCCCGGTCAGGACCTACCG
>CAYFXP010000098.1:0-3177 GCA_964346935.1 uncultured Syntrophobacterales bacterium | reverse complement strand
GACATAGCCCACGCGCAAGAGGTCTTTGATAAGATTGGCCTCCTGGACCGAATCGATTTACTCGTAGACCCCCGAGCTCCCATGGAGGCGGTTGCGGCCGGCCTGAGGAAGAAACTTCCCCCTAACGTCGTGGTCCGCCGGCCTCAAACCCGGAACAGACAGGTGGAAAACATGATCGGCGCCTTCAGGCTCAACCTGACGGCGCTCAGTTTCGTCTCCCTCTTCGTGGGCATGTTTCTCATCTACAATTCCATGTCCATTTCCGTGATTCGGAGGCGCCGAGAGATCGGGATCCTCAGGAGCCTGGGAGTTTCCGAACGTCAAATCCTTACTCTCTTTCTGGCCGAAGGTGCCATATTGGGGGTTCTCGGCGCGATCCTGGGAATCGGGATCGGCCTCGTCATGGCCAAGTTCACGTTGGCCTCCGTCTCGAAAACGGTCACTGCCCTCTACATTCTGGTGAAGGCCGAGCGCCTCACCATATCGCCGATAACCCTTCTTCTCGGAGCCGTAATCTCCGTCGGTATCTCCGTCACTTCGGCCGCAGGCCCCGCCCGAGAGGCCGCTCGGACCAAACCGCGGGAGGCCCTTTCCCTGAACTACCTGGAGCGGAAGGTGTGGGTGCATATCGGAACGTTCATGCTGGCCGGGCTGGGGGCCTTGGCTCTCGCCCTCATCTTCGCGCTCCAGAAACCGGTTTTGGGAAGGCCCATCTTCGGGTTCGCCTCTGCCTTTCTGATCCTGGTCGGTTTCTCGCTGATCACTCCGGGAGGAACCCGGTGGCTCAACGCCCTCTTCGCTCCCGTGGTGGAGCGGTTCTTCAAGACCGAGGGAAGGCTGGCGAGCCACTACGTAAATGACTCCCTGACGCGCACGGCTATTACCATTGCGGCCTTGATGACGGCCCTCGCCATGCTCATTAGCATCTCCATCATGATCCTCAGCTTCCGGAAAACGGTGGCCATCTGGGTGGACCAGGCCATTACCGCTGACATCATCCTCACCCCGGCATCCGCTGCCATCTCCGGTTGGGATGCCTTCGTTCCCCCTGAAGTGGTTGAGCGTGCCAGAGGTCATCCCGGTGTGGAGGAAATCGACACGATTCGCGTATCCGAAATGGACTATGGAGGGCGGGTGGTTCTGCTCTGGGCCGCGGTTACACCAGTTCTACTCCATCAGAACCGGCTCCGTTTCCTTCGCGGAGATGAGTCCGAAATCATAGAGAGGGTAACCCGGGGCGGGGAGGTAATCGTCTCCGAGACCTTCTCCATGAAGTTCGGGCTCAGGGAGGGTCAGGACCTGTTGATGCAGACGCCGGGGGGCTTGCGGGAATTCAGGATTGCCGGGGTGTTCTATGATTACACGACGGAGAACGGGATGATCATCGTGGATCTTGCCATCTACCGAAAGATCTGGGGGGACTTACGTATAAACAGGGCAACGCTTTACCTGAAGGATCCTTCCCGTCTGGAAGAGGTCAGAAGGGAACTGGTTGGACGTCTTTCCGGTAAGTATCAGGTGCTGGCGGTATCCAACAGGGAGCTGAGGGATGAGATTCTCCGCATCTTCGACCAGACGTTCGCCATCGCCCATGCACTGAAGGTGATCGCCTTTGTCGTGGCCATCCTGGGAATTATCAACTCCATGCTGGCCATGGTAATCGAGCGAGAAAGGGATATCGGGATTCTCAGGGCCATTGGAACGTTCAAAGCCCAGATTCGTAAAATGACCCTGGTTGAAGCCCAACTCATCGGATTGGTCGGCTTCGTTCTGGGAGCGGTGAGCGGAGTCCTCCTCTCCATGATCCTCATTTACGTTATCAACAAGCAGTCCTTTGGCTGGACCATTCAATTTTTTCCGGTTCCGTCGGTATTTGTCCAATCCCTCGTGCTCGTGGTGGTTGCATCCTTTCTCGCCGGTCTCTTCCCGGCCCATGCGGCATCCAAAAAAACCGTAGCAGAATCGGTGAAGATGGAGTGAGGGAAACATGGCGCTCCCGAGGAAACTTTCGTTCATATGGCTCCTTGTCGCTCTCCTTTGCTGGACTTTCGCTCAAGCCCAGGAATTTGAACGAGCCCTGCCGGGAAGGAGCTTCTCCTTTCCGCGGGATCACTACTCCCACCCCGAGTTTCAAACCGAGTGGTGGTACTACACCGGCCACGTGCGGTCTCAAGAAGGGAGGTCCTTCGGATACCAGTTGACCTTCTTCAGGACCGGGTTGCGGAGGGCAAGGTCTTCTCAATCGAAGTGGGCCGTGAAGAGCCTCTACTTCGCCCACTTCGCGCTGACGGACGAAAACAAAAAGGTATTCACCTTCCGGGAGAAGATCAGCAGAGGAGCCCTCGGACAGGCGGACGCAGCTACGGACCGGTTACACGTTTGGGTGGAGGACTGGATACTCAAGGGAGATGGCCCAGATCATCTGCTTGAGGCCCGTGATGCTTCAATGGCCATTCGGCTTCGCCTGGCGCCATTGAAGCCCCCGGTCATCCATGGAGTTAACGGGGTCAGCCAGAAGGCCGAGGGCGCGGGTAATGCCTCCCATTACTACTCCATGACGCGAATGAAGACCAGCGGGGAGCTGGCCATCAAGGGAAAGGCCTTCATGGTTGAAGGCCTGAGCTGGATGGACCACGAGTTCGGGACAAACCAGCTCCAAAACTACCAGGTGGGGTGGGACTGGTTCAGCATCCAGATGGAGAACAGTACCGAGCTGATGCTCTATCTCATTCGACACAGGGACGGAACCCCTGACCCGTATTCCAGCGGTACCCTGGTTTACCCGGACGGAACCTCCCGGCACGTTCGCCTCGACGAATTCGAGATTCGGACCCTGAAAACCTGGAAGAGCCGAAAAACCAGGGCCCGTTACCCCGCACGGTGGAACATTCGGATTTCCGGGCTGGATATTGACCTGACGGTTACGCCCACTGTTGCCGATCAGGAGCTCACCACCCAGGAGTCTACCCGAGTCACCTACTGGGAGGGGAGCGTCAGAGTCGACGGCATGTATCGGGGAAACCCCATATCCGGCGTTGGATACGTGGAACTGACCGGCTATGCCGAACCATTGGGCGGGAAAATTTGAACAAATAGTGTTTCAGCCAAACCGCATCTCGAAACTAATCTAGCAGCTCCTTCCGCCCTTTTCTCATTGTCCTGAACTCCCGAAGGGGT
>CAYFXP010000097.1:0-9379 GCA_964346935.1 uncultured Syntrophobacterales bacterium | reverse complement strand
GGTCGAGATACTTCTGGGATTGCATTGAGGGAGACGATGATCCCCTTCTCTCCATCAGTAGGCACTATCTTTCCAAGATTCCCTGTGCCAGGATGATGGATTCAAACCGGAGGCTCGATCACGTGATGGATTTGGTGGCGGATTTCAAAGCGCATGGAGTTATCTGTTACACGCTCAAATTTTGTGATACCTTTTTGTATGATGTTCCCCTGCTCAAGAAGAGGTTAGATGCCGAGAACATTCCATCCCTCTTCCTCGATAGTGACTATACTCCGGGGACCATGGGGAGGCTCAAGACCCGCATTGAGGCTTTTTTCGAACTCTTAAGGGAGCATGTTTGATGGCTTCGTAAAATGTCCAACTGCCGTTCGACATGCTCACGGCCCTGACCAAACCCGAAGGGCTGCGTTGCACTGCAGCCGACTGTAAGTACGCCTCATTCCTCAGGATTTGCACGCCTTGAATTTGGAGCTTTTTATTTTGCCATCGGATTAAGGCTTTTTACGAAATCATCATGTTTGAAGGGATAAAAACAGGGTTGGCCCCACGGGTAATAAGGAGGCTTCTGAGGTCCGGTTTTGCCATGGAGTTGGCTAAGGGAGCGGCCAAGTGGTCCTATAGGAGGGAGAGTAGAGCGTTTAAGTTGTGGTTGGGTTTCCTATTCGACAGCATGAAGAGGGGTTTCTGCAAAGAACGGCCTGTGGTCTGGATCAGCGCCTTTACCCCTTCTGAAATTCCCTATGCCTTGGGCCTGGAGCCAGTTCTTCCCGAGGTGATTGCCTGCCTCGCTGCCCACATGGGCATGAGCGATCATGCCATCTCCATGGCCGAACGGAACCTCTACTCCACCGATCTCTGCTCCTTTTATCGGTGCGGGGCGGGATTGGCATTGGGAGGATATCTTCCCAGGCCCGATGTCATCATCTCCACCTCTCACCTCTGCGACGGGGCGCATCGGTTCTTTCATAACATGAGCCAGCTCTTCGGCTGTGACCACTACCTAATCGATGTCCCCTACGGAAATGATGGTAGGGACCGTGCATATCTGGTTGATGAGTTATACGACCTGGCAGATTTCATCGGGAAGAGGACGGGTCTCCATCTCGATGATGAGCGGGCCGCGGAAGCCATCGAGCTGTCCAATCGAACGAGGCAGGTTATGCTGGAAATTAATGAACTTCGCCGGAGGATTCCATCCCCCTTTTCGGGAAGCGAGGGGATGAGCTATGTGCTGGGAATGAACTTTTGCACATTGGGGAGCCAACTCGGCCTCGCCTTCTTTCGGGCCCTCCATGGGGTGATCCGGGAACGTGCTAGCCGGGGTGAGGGCATCATAGAGGGGGAAAAGTACAGGCTCCTCTGGCTCCACCACATTAAACCCTACTATCCCAACGCCATATTCGATATCCTCGAAGGGCTCGGGGCCGTGGTATCCTTTGAGGAGACAAATCACGTCTATTGGGGCCCTATGGATTCTGCGCATCCATTGGAGGCGTTAGCCTCCAAGATGCTGTCCAATTTCGGATGCGGTCCCATAGAGCATCGGATTAGAGCAATTCTGGAAATGGCGGGAAAATATCGCGTCAATGGGGCAATCCACTTCTCCCACTGGGGTTGCCGACAGAGTTGCGGCGGATCTCATATGATTCGGGACGTGATGAGGGAAAGGGGGATTCCCACCCTCGTCTTGGATGGGGATGGGGCTGATGTTCGCAATTACTCCGAAGGGCAGACGAGAACGAGGCTAGAGGCCTTTATCGAAATGTTGGGGTGAGAAGTGATCGTTGCGGGTATTGATATTGGATCTCTCTCGTCAGAAGCCGTGATCCTCAATAATGGGGAAATCGTGAGTTACTCCATCCTTCCAACGGGGGCGGATGCCCAAAAGGCCGCCCGGGCGTGTATGCACAAGGCATTGGAGGGGGCACGGTTGACATCCGAAGATATCTCGGCTACGGTGGCAACGGGCTACGGGAGGATTAGTATCCCCTCTGCCACCAAGAGGGTTACCGAGATCACCTGTCACGCACGGGGCGCCCACAGGCTTTTCCCCAATACGCGAACCGTCATCGATATGGGGGGCCAAGACAGCAAGGTCATAAGCGTCGATACGGATGGGCGGGTGTTGGACTTCGTGATGAACGATAAGTGCGCCGCGGGGACGGGGAGGTTTCTCGAAGTAATGGCAGGGGCATTAGAAGTGGACCTGGTGGAAATGGGGGAAAGGTCCGCTCGGGCGAAAAATGGATTAATTATCAGCAGTATGTGCACGGTATTCGCCGAATCGGAGGTGATCTCGCTCATTGCCGCGGGCTGTTCAAAAAACGATATCATCAGAGGGTTGCACGAGGCCATATCCAAGAGGATCTTTTCCATGGCCGGCAAGCTGAGGATGGAGAGACCGATTACCATGACCGGGGGTGTTGCAAAGAACAGGGGCATTGTGGATGCCTTGGGGCGACTGCTGAAGGGTGAAATCCATGTGCCCGAGGAACCCCAAATCGTGGGAGCATTGGGGGCAGCTCTTTCTGCTTAACGTTCCCCCCCCGGGGGGCGGAGTGGGAGAGGGAAGGATCTAAGGATCAATTCAATGGGTCGAAGAGTGGAATACCGCGACGACCACGTGGCGAAATCCTGCATTTACATTGCCATGGGATTCGCCCTCATCTTCATCGGATGTTTAACGAGATTGGCACAGACCGGGACGACCCGCCACCCCCAAGGGGCAAGGTCCTCCTTGGAGAAGAGATGTTTTAGTTACAGCGCGAAGAAATATGGCCTGCGTATTCTGGAGGCAGTGATCACGTTGGAGGAGGCTGAGTCGAAAGCGGGGGAGAAGGTCTATGTGGTCCAAGCACAAGTGGACACAACGGGGGTAACCAGTTGGTTTTTTCGCATGCACAATCGGTTTTATTCCTGGGTGGATGCCGGCCATTTCGGATCGCTGCGATACGTGAAGGAGATCAACCAGGATGGAATCTTTTCGGGGGAGAAACGTTACAAGTCCATGCTCACGTTTCATGGGGAGGAGAACCGGATCGTCGTGGATGGGGAGAAGGAGCTCGCTGTGCCCCCTGGCACTCAAGATCCCCTCTCCTTCTTCGTCAGGTACTATCTAGGGGAGGAGATCAAGCCGGATGAAGAGATTCGGATGACCATTTACGATGGGATCAAGCTGAGGAAGGTCTGTTTCGCCGCGAAAGGGGAGTATATTGAGACCGACTGGTGCGGCCCGGTAGACGTAATTTGCTTAAAGTCCAAGGTTCCCTTCTCATCCCTTGGGGGGAGGGAGGGGATCATACGGATCTGGTTTACCCGTGATCGGAGGAAGGTCCCCGTTCGAATCGGTCTCGACCTTCCCATCGGAACGCTCCAATTCGAATTAGAGTCCTTCGAGGAAGGGTGAAAGGGGGGGATTCATGGCCATTTCAGCCTATATCTTCGTCGAATGCACCGCTGGGATGGCGAAGGATGTGGCGGGAAAGATAGCCCAACTGGATGGGGTAAAATCCTGTCATGCCATTACTGGGCCCGTCGATGTCATCGCTTTGGTGGAATCCCCTGACGTTCGTGCACTCGGGGATTTCAGTGTTTCCGAGATCCAGGCGATCCCGGGGGTGATTAGGACGGAAACGAATGTGATAATCGGTTGAGCTCGTCGATGGGGATCCGGTCAAGGGGAACTACTGGCGGATGGCGAAATCGGCCACCTCAGGTTGGACCAAATTGGCGAAGTCACTATATGCCATGCTGATGGTTTCGACGTGGCTTCCGGCCTGAAAAACGATGTGAGGGTGCTCGGCCAGGGCGGTATCGACATAGACCTGGAGGTCGTACAGATTGCCAAAGGGAGGCATCGCTCCGATTTCGCAATCCGGAAAAAGGCCTTGAAACTCCTCCTCTATTGCCAATTTTACCCTTCTTCCCTGAAAGATCCTCTTCAATTTGTCCATATCCAACATACAGCTTGCGGGAAGCACCATCATGGCCAATTCGTTATCTACTTTTACCATGACCACCTTCGCCAAATCCTTCCCAGAGACATGCTGAGCAGCAGCAACCTCTTGCGCGGTATAGACCCTCGGGTGGTAGAGGACCTGATAATCGATCCCATTCTCCTCTAAATAAGTCTTCAAGCGGACGGGAATGGCCATTTCTTAACACCCTTTTATTTAAGAATAAGTATACCCCATCATTGGTGGAAAGAAAACGATTTTTTGATGACCCTTGGGGATTATGGTATGATCTCTTGGGGCGGGATTCATTGAGGCAAGAGGGAAAGGCCTTTATCAAGTAGGTGCGGGGGATCAACTTTCCTGATTGACCTCGCATTCAATCGTCATAGGGCTATTTTGCTCCTCAATAGTGGACCATGAAGGCATTGGGAAGAATTGAACAACGTACCATCGGTATCGTGATCTTACTCTTGGCTTTTCTCTCCGGGTGTGCCACGGGGTCCTATGTAGCTCGGTTGGGAGTTGGACAGGCCAAAGTGCTCCTGTTCAGTCGACCAAATGAGGCAGTCTTTAAGGACTCCTCGATAAGCCAGGAGACGAAGGTCCAGATAAAATTCGTGTTGGAGGTTAAGCAATATGCGGAGGAGAAAATAGGGCTGAAAAAAACGGGAAATTATTCGAGGTATTTCGACGTTGAGGAGGGGGCACTACTCTATGTGGTTTCAGCGTGTCCTAAGGATAGCCTCAATCCTTACCAGTGGAACTTTCCTCTTGTTGGCAAGATGTCTTATAAGGGATTTTTCGGTTTGACGGATGCCCAACAGGAGAGGGAGAAACTCGAAAGGGCAGGGTTCGACACATGCTTACGAAGAGCTTGTGCCTACAGCACCTTGGGATGGTTTAAGGATCCCATTTTCTCTACGATGTTGGATCAAAAAAAGGCTGTCATCGCCCAAATTGTTATTCATGAACTTACCCACACTACCCTGTTCATCAAGGATCACTTGGATTTCAACGAGCAGATGGCTACCTTCATGGGTGATCAGGGGGCAATTCAGTTCTTTTCGGAGCGCCATGGAAGGGATTCACCGGACTATCATGATGCCGGTAATATTCTGGACGATGACCTCGTTTTCGGCGAATTCATCGAAGGTATTTGTGCGGAGTTACGACGGCTCTATTCAATGGACTTATCGAAGGAGAGAAAGCTCGAGTTGAGGGAGAGGATTTTCCGGGAAGCCAGGGAAGGTTTTCGAGACCTCAAGGTGAAGCTAAAAACCCCGTACTATCTTGGATTTGAGGACGAAGAGCTCAATAATGCCGCTTTGCTCTCCTACTGGCAATATATAGGGGGGCTCGAACTCTTTGATGGGCTGTACCACTGCCTGGGCGAGGACTTGGGGAAGATGATTGCCTTTTTGAAGGATGTGGAGAGGTCGGGGGAAGACCCGATGAAGTTGGTGCAGCGGCGGCTTCATGGACAAAACCGCGGAGGTTGAGTTTTGTTTTTTCCGGTCTCCATCATCCTTTCCCACCAATACATCTGAATCCAAGGAGTTCATTGAGAAGGGGGAGCCGGTGCAGCCCTTGAAAAATAAAGGAATAGCGACTATAATTAGGGTTGAAAAGGTTGTTAATCTATATGTGAGGGCTTTCAAAGATGGGAGAAACATGGGATTCCGATTCTAAGATTCCCGACCAGAAGGAGTTGGAGAAGGAATTAAACGAATACCTGGGCAAGAAGTATGGTGATCGAATCAGGTTGGTCGTGCCGATGCTCTTCCCGAAGGCCGGGACCGGTGATGCCCGAGGCAAGGGGAAGAGGGAGTCCAGGCGATTGGAGAAGGCCCGTTTCGATATGAAGCCTGAGGAACTGGAGACCTTTCTCAACGAATATGTCATCAAACAGGATGAAGCAAAAGCGGTGCTGGCCACGAAAATCTGTACACATTTCAATCGGATCAATTTCCTGGAGAAACTCAAAAGGTCCAGCCGTTTTGAAGGCGTGGGCAACATAAAGAACAACATCATCATGATCGGGCCCACGGGGGTCGGGAAAACCTACTTGGTCAGACTGATCGCCAAAAAAATCGGGGTTCCCTTTGTAAAGGGGGATGCGACAAAATTCAGCGAGACTGGCTATGTTGGGGGAGACGTTGAGGACTTGGTGAGAGATCTGGTGTATGAGGCCAAGGGGGATATCCAATGGGCTCAATACGGGATTATTTACATTGACGAAATAGACAAAATCGCATCCAGCATCAACCTCATTGGCCCCGATGTGTCGAGGACCGGCGTCCAAAGGGCCCTTCTCAAACCGATGGAGGAGACGGAAGTCGATTTGAAGGTTCCCCATGACCCCATCTCCCAATTGGAAGCCATCGAGCAGTACCGGAAGACGGGGAAGAAGGAGAAGAAGGTCGTCAACACAAAGAACATCCTCTTCATCGTCAGCGGGGCCTTCAACGGTCTGGATGAGATCATCAAAAAGAGGATGAGGAAAGAGGGCATTGGATTCGGAGCCCAGATTCGTTCGAAGGATGAGAAGGCCGAATATCTCAGGCACACGAAAGCCGAGGATCTGATCGAATATGGGTTTGAATCGGAATTTATCGGGAGATTGCCGGTCATCGTGGTATTCGAGAACTTGGAGGTCGAGGACCTTTATCACATCTTGAAGAACCCCAACAACCCCATCATCATCGGGAAGAAGCGGGATTTCAAGTCTTACGGGATCGATATTCAGTTCGAGGATGAGGCCCTCTATAAATTGGCGGAGCGGGCGTACGAGGAGAAGACGGGTGCAAGGGGGCTGGTGAGTGCGGTGGAAAAGGTATTGCTCAAATTCGAGAAGAGGCTGCCATCAACGGATATTCACAAGTTGGTCGTTGCCCCTTCCATGGTAGATGACCCGGGGGGCGAGTTGGAGAAGCTCCTCAAAATGCCCCAGGGCGAGGAAATATTGGCCCGGTTCGAGGTGTTGGCCAATGGAGAAAAGGATGTAATAAAGGAGATAATCAGTCGAAGAGAGGGAGAGCTTCTCAGGAAGCACGGCAGGGTTATCCGGGACGGAAGGGTTGAAATCGTTGCCGATAGGGTTGTTGATGAGGGCTTCGATATCGACGCCGTCTATGAAGAGATTCTTAACATAGAGCGACAGATTCGGGATTATGAGGGGGCCTTCTATAAGAAACATGGCATTGAGATCGAGTTCGATGAGGGAGCCACGGTGAAACTGACGGAAATGGCGCTGGAGGGAACCGGTGCGGCGGCTATTTGTGAAGGATTGACGGAGAATTTCGAACACGGGTTCAAACTCATTCGGGATCGCACTGGACAGTCTCGGTTTGTTCTTACCAGTGATGCAGTAGATGATCCGCAAAGCTACATGAACAAGGTAATCAAGGAAACCTATAGCGAGAGCCCCCCGCTGTTGGCGGAACGGACGGCAAAAGATGGAAGATAGGGAATACTACAAGGTACTGGGCGTTGGGAAAAACGCCAGTGAGGAAGAGATCAAAAGGGCTTATCGCAAGCTTGCGATGAAGTACCACCCAGACCGAAACCGTGGGGATAAGAATGCGGAGGAACAGTTCAAGCTGATCAACGAGGCTTACGCCGTTTTGAGCGATAAGGAAAAACGCCAGCAATATGATACCTTTGGTTCAGCGGACTTCCACCAGAGATTCTCCCAGGAGGATATCTTCAGGGGCTTCGACTTCGGGGATGTTTTGAAGGATTTCGGATTTAGCTCCGATGATATTTTTGGCACCCTTTTCGGAAGAAGTTTTAAACGGAAATTCCATTTCGGTGACTTCGGTGCTCGTGCCCCCCGTTATGAATATGGATCCCCCTGGGGTGAGACCTTTCAGAGGGAACCTCGCACTCCCCAAAAGGGGACCGATGTTATCTATGATCTCTCCGTAACCATGGAAGAAGCAGCATTTGGGGCCGACAAGAAGGTTTCCTATCGATGTGATGGGAAACTTGAACAGATTTCCTTGAAAATCCCCCCCGGAATCAGCTCGGGGAAGAAGCTCAGAATTAGTGGAAAGGGATCGATGGGGAAGAAGGGAGGCCCCAGAGGGGATCTTTTTTTTCGAATCCATATTGAACCCCATCCCCTGTTCCAGAGGGAGGGGGATGATCTCGTCATCGAAAAGGAGGTAACCTTCAGTCAAGCCGCGTTGGGAGCAGAGCTTGAAGTCTCCACCTTGGATGGAAGGCGAAGGGTTAAGATTCCGTCAGGGACACAAAGCCACACCAAATTGAGGCTGAAGAATCACGGATTTCCCCATTTCAAGGGGAGCGGTCGCGGCGATGGATTCGTTAAGGTGATCATAAAAACCCCCAAGAAGCTTACCAGAAGTCAACGGAAACTGTTTGAAGAGTTATCAAGAGAAGGGTTATAACCCCTTCCCTATCCTCCACGTATCCTCTATTGTTCTGATCTTCCTTAGTAGTTTCAGCTTGTTAAGGGGCTGTTGCCCAATACCCATTCTGCTCAGAGTTGATTCTTTTCGGTTTTCCAGGGATTCCCAACTTTGAACTTTGATATTGACTCTCGTGTCCGTTATCAGGCATTTGTCATTTGGACTTTCCCTTTTGTCATTTGAGCTTTGACCTTTGGCATTTCTTTTCCCGTCTACACCCCTCAACCTTAGCCTTAACCTTTCACTTTTGACATTTCTCCTTCTGCCTCCAACCTCTACCCTCTAACCTTTTCCCGTTTCCGACTGCAGAACTGAATAACTTCGCGTTCCAGGGATATGGGAAACAGTCCGTTTCAGGGTTAACTCCTTTCATTTCTATCGGGCGTCCAGAGACATGGTGTTCGGAGGTCTCGCGCAGGTCCGAGGGGTATTGACATTCGCGTGGTTATTGGGGAGAATACCCATGACTCAATGGGCTTGGCGATGTTACTTTTTCGCCGAGGAGGTCAGATAAAATGGCTCGACAATTGACCTTTGACGAGGTACCCGTAGCGAAACTGAGGTGGAGATGTGACCCGGAAAGGCTGAGATTCGAATCGACTGAGGATTTGTCTGTTATGGAGGAGATAATTGGCCAAGAGAGGGCTCTTGAGGCGATTCGGCTGGGGTTAGATATCGACGGATTTGGGTATAATATCTTCGTTACGGGTCTCGTGGGTACGGGAAGAAAGACGGCCATACAGGGGCTGCTGGAGGAGATCGATACGGCAGGTAAGATACCCAACGACATCTGTTACGTTCATAACTTCAAAAATCCAGATATGCCCGAGATGATATCCCTATCGGCGGGCAGGGGCAACGAGTTCAGGGCGGATATGGACAACCTCATCGAGACGCTGAAGAAGAAGATTCCCCTGATATTCGAGGATGAGAGATACCTCAATAAAAGGAAGGAGGTCCTGGAGAAATTTCGGGATCAGCAAGCAGACT
>CAYFXP010000096.1:0-4636 GCA_964346935.1 uncultured Syntrophobacterales bacterium | reverse complement strand
AACGGTGCCGAGCCACCCCATGCCGTATCCCCAGTCCATCATCCCGGGTCCCATGCCCTGGCCGTGCATCATCCCGCGTCCCATCTGAGCTGATGCCTGAGCCGCATAGATGACGAGGCCGAAGACCAATGCTAATGATAGAACCAAAGCCTTTTTTTTATCGCTCATTCCTCCTTCCTATGTTCGAATATTCGGGTTTATCGTGATTCCCCACCCATCACCTCCTCCCCTGAAATGCAGGGTGTTCCTCGCGCCCTGTCCCATCCTTATTCCTTCTCGCCGCCCAGGCGCTTGTGGACCCGTCCCAACAATCGCGCATTTATCGCCACGATTACCGTTGAGATAGACATGATTATGGCCCCCGCAGCCGGAGAGAGTATGATGCCCGCACTGGAGAGCACCCCCGCTGCGAGCGGAATGGCAAAGGCGTTGTAGCCCGTGGCCCAGAAGAGGTTCTGGACCATCTTGGAATGGGTGGCCTTGGCGAGCTGCAGGATGGAGGTGACATCCCGCGGGTCGGAACGCACGAGCACGATGTCTGCCGATTCCACCGCCACATCCGTGCCGGCCCCGATGGCGATCCCGACGTCCGCCTCGACGAGGGCCGGGGCATCATTGACGCCATCACCGGTCATGCCCACGATAAGCCCCCGGCCCTTCACCTCCTTGATCTTTTCGGCCTTCTGATCGGGGAGGACCTCGGCGAAATAGTCATCGAGCTCCAGTTCATCGGCCACCCACCGGGCAACGGCCTCGGAGTCCCCCGTGAGCATCATGACCTGGACATCCATCGCCTTGAGCTTTTTCAGCGCATCATGCGACTCCGGGCGGATGATATCAGCCAGGGCGATGGCCCCCTCCACCTGATCGCTCACCAGCACATAGACGATGGTCTTCCCCTCCTCGGCCAAGCTCCTGACCTTCTCCGCATCGACTTCCAGACCATTCTCCTTTAGATACCCCGGGCTCACCACCTTGACGTTCCGCTCGTCCACCGTGGCCTGAGCCCCCTTCCCGGGGATGGCTTCGAACTCCTTGGGGGGACCGTATTCCAGCCCCCGCTCCCGAGCAGCCTCGACGATTCCCGAGGCGATGGGATGCTCGGACTGGCTCTCCAGGCTTGCCGCCAAGCGGAGGATTTCCTTCTCATCGGGATTCCCGAGGGCCACGACATCGGTCACCCCGAAGCGTCCCTCGGTAAGGGTGCCCGTCTTGTCGAATACGATGGCATTGAGCTTCCTCGCTCGCTCGAAGGCGGAGCGGTCCCGGATGAGCAGCCCGCTGCTGGCCGCGAGGGTAGTGGATACCGCAACCACCAGAGGGACGGCTAGGCCCAAGGCGTGGGGACAGGTGATGACCATCACCGTCACCATGCGGCCGAGGGAGAAGACGAACTCCTTCCCGAGCGCCAACCAGACTGCCAGGGTGATACCGCCGGCGCTCAGGGCGATGATGGTGAGCCAGAGCGCAGCCTTATCCGCCAGATCTTGGCTCCGGGAACGGGATTCCTGTGCCTGTCGGACCATCTCGACCACCTGGGAGAGGTAGGTCTCACCCCCCGTTTTCCCGACCTCCACCGTGATGGCCGATTCGCCGTTGATAGCCCCGCCGATCACCTCGGCGCCCTCCCCTTTCTCCACCGGTTTGCTCTCCCCCGTGAGCATGGCCTCATTGACAGAGGTGCGGCCCTCAACGACCCTTCCGTCAATGGGAATCTTCTCGCCGGGCTTCACCAAAACCCGGTCTCCCTTCTGTAAATCAGTCACGGCCACGTTCTCGGTGGAACCATCCTTCCAAACCCGGTGTGCTTCGGAAGGCATGAGCTTGACCAGTTCCTCCAGCGCGCCGGAGGCCCCCATCACGGAGCGCATCTCGATCCAGTGCCCGAGGAGCATGATGTCGATCAGCGTTGCCAGCTCCCAGAAGAAGACCTTCCCCGGAAGCCCGAACACGACGAGGCTGCTGTATCCGTAAGCGACCGTGATGGCCAGGGCGATGAGGGTCATCATCCCCGGCTGTCTCTTTCCCATTTCGTCGAAAAGTCCCTTGAGAAAAGGCCAACCGCCGTAAAAGTATACGGCCGAGGCGAACCCGAAAATCATGTAGTTGTCTCCGGGAAAGCCAAAGGCCTCCGTCAAGCCCAGAAACCTCTGGATGAGGGGCGAAAGGGCGAGGATGGGAATCGTTAAGATGAGGGATACCCAGAACCGACGCCGGAAGTCCGCCACCATGTAAGCGTGGTGGTCCTGGTGCCTACCCCCGTGTTTCATCTCATGATGCTCATTGTGGGATTCCATTTATGGTCTCCTTTCAGATAGCACGTCATCTTTGAAGGAAGGCGGCGTTGAAGGGGATCTTCATCTCAACGATACGGCGTGAATCAACCCTAACGAAATAGGATTGCCTGCATAAATACGGTGAATCATGTATTTAACAGCCGAAACCCGGGTACTCGCGGAAAAAATTTGTGATGGGGGGATCTGCTCTATGCTCGATCGTTTGACAATTTGAGGTTGGTACTCTCCAGCTTTTTAGGGAATTGCGACCGATTCCTCCAAGAGCTCTTGCACCCACCACTTCAGCTCCCTGAGATCGGACGACTTAAGCACATACGCATCTGCGGCCCAACTCATGAAATCCTGCCGGTAGGTGGAGTATGCGGTATTCAAGATTACCGGGATATCTCGAAACGTATTGATGATCCTGCCGAGGGTCTCCATTCCGTCCATTTCGGGCATAACGATATCCAGTATGATCAAATCGGGCCTTCCGTTGATCAGGTATTTTACCGCTTCCTTCCCATTTGCGGCCAGAATAACCTCGTAACCCCACTCCACCAGTTCATCGCGGTATAATATACGCTGACTCTCGTCGTCCTCTACCACCAATATTCTTTTCATGGCAGCATCCCCCTATCTTTTCCTCCGAATACGATAAAAGGATCTTCCTTTCTCCCACCAGATCGAAAGGACTTTCAAAAGGAGTTCCCCGTAGAAGATCGCGAAGACGACGCCGATAATGGCACAGAAAAATGGAATGTAGGTCATTGGCCTGAAGCTTTCTGGGAGAGAAGATTTCCACGGCAAACCACGCTTACAATTTAAAGGAAGGAAAGCCAGCAGGGAATAGGGTGAATCATGTACTTACGGGAGTGGGAACACGTATCCGTTTCGGTGAATTCCGGGCCCGCGAACCTCACCCTACCGAATCGGCCTTCATCCGGCGGAAACAGGGGTATGGAAGTTCAAGAGATTCCCATCCGGATCCCGAAAATAGATGGATCGATTTCCCCACGGAAACGTGGTAGGAGGCATTACCCATTCAACTCCGATGTGCTTCAACCGGTCGTATTGCATATCGGCGTCATCCACTTCGAACTCCAGCATAATGCTTTTGTTCGATGCCGCCATAGCCGAGCCCGGAGCCCGTCCCTCGTGTTCCGTCAGGCTATACAGGGAAAGCGTAACGTGCTCCATGGGAAACTCAACGTAATGTTCAGTGTACTCCTTTGCCTCAATCCCGAGAACCCTCCGGTAGAAGTCGCGAAGCCGTTGAACATCATCTGTTAAAATGCACGTGTGGGTGATGTTCATGGATCACCTCCGGCGTCGGCTTACCTACCCTTCAGCACCCTCGTCCCTCCAGGAGCTTTTCTACCTGATATTCGGATGCTCCCGAAGCCTGCCGAAGCTTTCTAACCGTCTCCCAGCAGGAGAGAATCTCCTTTTCTGGTGGCTTTGGCCGCGCCGCACAGCAGGCAATCGACTCAATCACAAACATCCACCAGAGAAGTTGTTCGAAGGCCTCCTTATTAAACCACAGAATCCTTTGGTAGCGATTGACCTGCAGGGCCCGCTGTACGTCATTGTCTCGCAATAACGATGAAATTATGTTATGCATTCGGTCCGTTCTGCCGGTTTTAAACCAGTGCTGGTGTGTGGTGAGGAGCTTGACCAGGGTAACCCCATAATCGGCTGCCTGCTCATCCAGACCGAAGTCCTGGAGTACGCCCGCCACGATCCGGCTGAGCTGCCATTCATCAAGCCAGATACGACTGTGTTCCTCGAATCCGATTCCGGTTACCACCTTGCCCAGAATGTGAACAGAGAGCCACCCGAAGAGCACACCCCATGTTTCCGGTTTATCGTCCAGATTTGATCGTATGTATGCACCCACCTCTCCGTCCATAAGCACGGGCAATCGCAGGGTTGCTCCCAACCGGTCCCGCATCTCTCGCGCAACTGCCGCTTCGTCACCCTGCCCTCCCGTAAATTCCTTGGTGGCACGCAACAGCTCCCGAGATTTGCCTTCTGCCTCGTCGAGGAGCGCACTATCAGGTTTTGTGAAGGGCTTGGAAACTCTTTCCTCCATCAACCGTCGAAACAGGTCCGCGTTGACCAGCTCCATAAACGGCCGATGGATCGGCTGTAACAGGATTTCCAGCAGTGCCGCCTCGATGCTCGGCACACCGCGCCCGTTAAGGTAAGCCGAGATGTATTCGTAGTGATGCCACTCGTTGTCGACGACTTCGCGAAAGTCGAGAAAGACATGGCACGTATATGCCCCCATCTCGACGTAAAGCCCATGCTCGCATAGTTCTCGACTGCTCCGGATATACTCCAGCCCCGTCGCATTA
>CAYFXP010000095.1:0-9232 GCA_964346935.1 uncultured Syntrophobacterales bacterium | reverse complement strand
CTTCTGGAGAAGGGGGACATCAAGGCCCTTGTCGTCTTTAAGGAAGACAGGGTCAAGGATAAACGATTTTCCAAGATTCCGGTTGCCCCAGAACTTGGTTGGGACGTAACCCTGGGCCGCTGGAGGGGAATTGGTGCCAGGGCAGGCACGCCCCCCGAGAGGGTTGAATACCTTCACCAGATTTTCAAGAAGGCCATGGGACATTCCATTTACAAGAGCATGGAGAAGACAAGGCTACTAGATCTCCGCCCGGGGTATATGGGACCGAAGGAGTTGGCCGGGCTCATCAAAAAGGAAAAGGATACCTTTTCCAGTGTCTTGAAGGAGTTAGGCTACATAAAGTAAGAGCCTGAACCTCCATAGTGGAAACGGCTGGGCGGAATTCTTTCCGCCCAGCCCCTTTTCGCGGGGAAACTCAATGGTCGGCGAAATCATCATGAGTCTCTGTATATTGGCGGCTTCCTGCTATCTTTATTATGAGGCAACGGGACTGAGGCAAATGCGCGCCTATAAGGAAGTGGGACCCGACTTTTGGCCCAAAATTATCTTGTTCTGCCTTATTGTGCTGAGCGCGGTACTCACCTTTTCCAATTTCACAAAGTGGAGGAAATCCCGGGAGGAAGTGGGCCAGCTTGAAGAGGGCTGGAAAAGGGTGTCGATCGCTTTCCTTCTCGTAGTGGGCTACGTCTACTTCCTGAAACCGTTGGGTTTCATCGTCGCATCACCCCTCTTTATCATCGGGATGATGCTCCTCATCATGCCCAAAAGGAAAAAAGTGATCCCCTTTAGTGTAATAGGTATCATGGTTATGATCTACATCATTTTCAGTAGATTGCTGTTCGTTCCCCTGCCGAAGGGGTTTGGAATATTCCATGATATCAGTATCTTTTTAGGATTGTGACTTTCTTCCCCTCATAGCGGATGAGAAATGTTTTACTATTGGAAACAAGGACTTTTTGCTGCCATTGATCCATATCACCTCCTCATCATTCTTATAGGTAGTTCGTTAGGGATCATGGCCGGCGCCGTTCCGGGCATCAGCGGAACCATGGCTTTGGCCCTAGCAGTTCCTATAACCTATGCGATGGGACCAACTGCCTCTTTGTTACTTCTCGTCGCCATCTACGCCTCCTCCGTCTATGCAGGTTCAATTAGCGGAATCTTATTTCGGACTCCCGGAGCACCGGAAGGCGTTGCTGCGACCCTCGATGGCCATGTAATGGCCAAGAAAGGATTGGCGGGCGAGGCTCTGGGCGTTGACATATTCAGCTCCGTCAGCGGGGGGATTTTCGGCGTTATTATATTAGCCCTCATCGCCCCTCAACTGGCGAAAGTAGCCCTTGAATTTGGCCCCTCCGAGTATTTTGCCCTGGCCGTTCTCGGTCTCAGCGTGGTTAGTAGTCTTGGTGCCAGGAATGAGCTGAAGGCCCTCATCTCTGCGTCCGTGGGCCTTTTCGTTGCGACCATAGGGATCGATAGGATTTCCGGGTTCAATAGGTTCACCTTTGGTACCACCACCCTCTTGAGCGGAATAGATTTTATTCCCGTAATCATCGGGCTCTTCGCCGTTGCCGAAGTGCTCAACAGGATCAGGCAAATGAGGGAGATGGAAGGCATACAGGCAAAGGCAAGGGCCAAGCTGCCTTCCCTCAAACTCATCAATAAACTCAAGGGATTGCTGCTCCGTTCGTCCCTTATCGGGTCGTTTGTTGGAATCTTACCCGGAGTAGGGGCGACCACCGGTGCCTTTTTGGGACTAAGCGAGGCCATACGATGGTCCAAGAAGCCGGAAAAGTTCGGGACCGGTATCCCCGAAGGGGTAGCCGCACCCGAGGCAGCCAATAACGCTGCCTGTAGTACCGCCATGGTCCCACTGCTCACCCTTGGCATACCGGGGAGCGCCGGGACGGCCATCATGCTAGGCGCATTTCTGATCCACGGGCTCAAACCCGGTCCCCTGCTTTTCATGCAGCAGCCCAAACTCGTCTACACTATCTTCGTAGGGATGTTCTTGGCGAACATGTCCATCATCATCCTGGCAAAGCTGTTTATCCGGTATTTTTCTAAGGTGATTGAGCTCCCGTACAACATTTTAGGACCCGGTATTATCATATTCTGTGTAGTTGGAACCTTCGCCATCCGCAACAATTTCGGCGACATCTGGATCATGGTGGTCTTCGCCATCATGGGATTCTTTATGGAAAGATATGACTACCCTCTCGCTCCGCTGATTCTGGGTGTCGTATTGGGACCCATTGCCGAGGAGAACCTGAGGCAGGCGATGATTATCTCGGGCAACGACCCAATGGCTCTTGTCGGTTCACCGTTGAGCGCAGCCCTCATCATACTTTCCCTCGTGTCCCTCTTCTTCCCCCAGTTGAGGAAGCTCTGGGCGAAGAGAAAGGGTGGCAAGGGAAAGAGTTAGCCTTCACGCCGTCATCCTTCTGGTATAGAAAGTCACGCCTCCAGCTCTAATGATAAAAACATATTTAATGTCAATTATTTATATCATTACCTCAATATATTTTCTAGGAATTGATCTCAATGGCCACAAATTCGGCAAAATCCTCAAGGAAAAAATAGGTTTCATCTCTAACTGCCGGGGGTGCCGTGTTTTTCGGCTGTGGGTAAGGGGAAAAGACATGGGCGGTATCGGAGTGGTTTCTTGCGGGGATTAGCCAATGATCCGGCCGTGATACTCCTGGATGGATTGGACGGAGATCCCCCTCCGGATCATTGACTCTATACCGTTTACCGCCGCGGAAGCTCCAGAAAGGGTAGTGAAATAGGGGATGTCGTGGATAACCGCTTCACTCCGTATGGCTACCTCATCGGCTTTGGGTTTTTTGCCGCTGGGCGTATTGATGATCAGGTGAATCTCCCCGTTTTTGATGTGGTCAACGACATCGGGTCTTCCCTCGTTGACCTTATGGACGGTCCTCACCGGAATGCCATTCTTGGCGAGGACTTTGGCCGTTCCCGTTGTGGCCACGACCTGAAATCCAAGGTCAACCAACTTCTTAGCGATGAACACCACATGCCTCTTATCCTTGTTCATCACGCTGATAAACACCGTGCCCTCGAGGGGAAGCGTTTGCCCTGCGGCTATCTGCGATTTGATGAAGGCCATTCCGAAATCCAGATCAATGCCCATCACCTCGCCGGTTGACTTCATCTCAGGGCCTAATACCGTATCGACGCCGTAGAAACGCTTGAAGGGAAGGACGGCCTCCTTTACGGCGACATGATTGATTTCCACTTCCCGCGTAATCCCCAACTCCGACAGGGTCTTGCCGATCATGAGCTTGGCAGCGATCTTTGCCCATGATATGCCTGTAGCCTTGCTCACGAAGGGAACCGTCCTCGAGGCCCTGGGGTTGACCTCCAATACGTAAATGACGTCGTTCTTTATAGCGTATTGGACGTTCATCAATCCCACCACATTGAGATCGGCTGCCAGGGCAGTGGTATGGGCCTTAATCCGTTCGATAAGATCATCCGTCAACGAGAAGGGGGGGATAGCGCAGGCACTATCGCCCGAATGGATACCCGCCTCCTCGATATGCTCCATGATGCCAGCGATGACACAGCGTTGACCGTCGGCCACGGCATCGACGTCGATCTCGATGGCGTCCTCGAGAAACTTATCGATGAGGATTGGGTATTCCGGGCAGGCCTCGACGGCCTGTTCCATGAATTCTATAAGGGACTCCTCGTCGTAGACGATCTCCATGGCCCTTCCCCCCAGAACATAGGAGGGCCTTACCATGACGGGGTAGCCGATCTCATGGACTACCTGTATCGCGTCTTCTCCCGATGCAGCGGTCCCATTAGGGGGCTGGTTCAATTGGAGTTTCTTGAGAAGGAGGGCAAATCGATCCCTATCCTCGGCCCTATCGATGTTGTCGGGGACGGTTCCAATAATGGTAACCCCCGCCTTTTCCAGGGCCACTGCCAGGTTCAGCGGGGTCTGCCCCCCGAACTGGACGGTGACCCCATCGGGCCTCTCCCTCTCGGCGATGTTCAACACGTCCTCAAGGGTCAGGGGCTCGAAGTAGAGCTTGTCGGATGTATCGTAATCCGTGCTTACGGTCTCTGGATTGCTATTGACCATGACGGTCTCATACCCCAGCTCTTTGAGCGCAAAGGCCGCATGGACGCAACAGTAATCGAACTCGATGCCTTGTCCGATACGGTTCGGCCCCCCTCCCAGTATCATGATCTTCTTCCGCTCGGATACCCTGGCTTCATCCTCCATTTCGTAGGTGGAATAATAATAGGGAGTATAGGCCTCAAATTCCGCCCCACATGTATCCACCAATTTGAAGGTGGGGAGGATTCCTCTCTCGATCCTGGAACTCCGAATAGAGGACTCCTCAATCCCCATGAGATGCCCCAGCTGAAAGTCCGAAAAGCCATACGTCTTGGCCTTTCTCAGGAGGTGCGAAGGGATGAGCAACTTCTTTTCCCTGCTGCTCTGGGACCAGAGCTCCAGATCCCCTAATTCGAACGCGTACCCTCTCATCTCTCCCTCGAGCTCGACGATCTGCTTCATGTTCTGGAGAAACCAGGGATCGATATGGGTCAACTCGTGGATTTCGTCGACATCCATCCCGCATTGGAGGGCTTGCTTGATGTAGAAAATCCGATGTTGATTTGGAACGTGCAACTTGTCATTGAGCATTTCCCTCCTGGGATCGGATGATTTCAGGCGGGACCCTCCCATGCCATCCCAATGATCCTTTCCATCACCGCCGAGCCCATATCTTCCAATCTCAAGAGATCGAAGGGCCTTCTGAAGCGCTTCCTTGAAGGTGCGTCCGATGGCCATGGTCTCACCCACGGATTTCATCGAAACGGTGAGGGTTTCATCGGCCCCGGGGAATTTCTCAAAGGTAAACCGGGGAACTTTGACGACACAGTAGTCAATGGTGGGCTCGAAACAGGCCGGGGTCTTCTTGGTAATATCGTTCGGCAACTCGTCCAGGGTATATCCGACCGCCAATTTGGCAGCCATCTTGGCGATGGGGAATCCCGTTGCCTTGGAAGCTAAAGCTGAGCTCCTGGATACCCTGGGATTCATTTCAATAATCACCATCCTGCCGTCTTCCGGCCTGAGCGCGAACTGGATATTGGAACCCCCCGTTTCAACCCCAATCTCCCTCATGACACCTATGGCCGCATCGCGCATCTGTTGATACTCTTTGTCCGTGAGGGTTTGAGCCGGGGCGACGGTGATGCTGTCTCCCGTATGAATCCCCATGGGATCAAAATTCTCGATGGAACAGATGATTACCACGTTATCCTGGAGGTCTCTCATCACCTCCAGTTCGTATTCCTTCCACCCGAGGACCGATTCCTCAACGAGAATCTCGTCGATCATGCTGGACTCGAGGCCCAATGATGCCATCTCCTCGAATTCCTTGATATTGTAGGCTACTGAACCTCCGGTGCCCCCGAGGGTGAAACTGGGGCGGATGATGAGGGGGAACCCGATTTCCTCGGCTACGCCGAAGGCCTCTTGGAGACTATAGGCGTAGTTACTCCTGGGAAGGTCGAGGCCGATGGCCTTCATGGATTCCTTAAACCTCCTTCGGTCCTCGGCCTTTTTGATGGACTCGTAGTTGGCCCCGATCATCTGCACGCCATAATGGTCCAAGATGCCTCTCTCGAAGGCTTGGACGGCCACGTTGAGGCCAGTTTGCCCGCCCAGAGTCGGCAGGAGGGCGTCGGGCCTCTCCCGCGATATGATCTTTTCGACGACTTCAAGAGCAATGGGCTCAATGTAGGTTCTATCGGCCATCTCAGGATCAGTCATTATAGTAGCGGGATTACTGTTTACCAGAATGACTTCAAATCCCTCCTGTTTGAGGGCCTTGCAGGCCTGAGTACCTGAATAATCGAACTCGCAGGCCTGGCTAATGACGATAGGGCCCGAACCGATGATGAGAATCTTCTGAATATCCGTTCGCCTTGGCATAGTTACCCAGTGGAGGGTTCCATCATCTCGATGAAATCCTCGAACAAATAGAGGGCATCATGGGGACCGGGTGAGGCCTCCGGGTGAAATTGAACGGATACAATGGGAAGTTTGCGGTGCCGCATGCCTTCCAGGGTCTGATCATTCAAGTTTACGTGGGTAACATCGGACTCCTCTCCACTGAGGGAATCGATATCGACGCAGAACCCGTGATTTTGGGCCGTAATGCTCACCTTCCCCTTCTTCAGATCTTTAACGGGATGGTTCCCCCCGTGATGGCCGAATTTCAACTTGTATGTCCGCCCCCCCAGGGCAAGCCCCAGTATTTGGTGCCCAAGGCAAATTCCCCAAATGGGCTTTTGCCCAATGAGTTCTCGAGTCGTTTCAATGGCATAGGGAACTCCCTCCGGGTCACCGGGGCCGTTGGAGACCACAATACCATCCGGATGGAATGAGAGGATTTCATCGGCCGTTGCGCTGGCCGGGACCACGGTGATCTCGCATCCCAATGATTCAAGGAGGCGAAGTATATTGTGCTTAATGCCCAAATCCATCGCTATCACCCGGTGTCGGTGCTCTCCCGAAATTGAAGGGGGCGGGAAAGGAGCCGAGGATCGGCTCTCCCACGCATATGGGGCCAGACAGGTTACCTCTTTCACCAGATCCCTGCCTATCAATCCAGGTGAGGCCTTGGCCTTCTCTATGAGACGATCCTTATTCATGTCCTCCGTTGAAATGATGGCCTTCATGGCCCCGGCAATGCGGATGTGTTTCGTCAAAGCGCGAGTGTCTACCCCCTCGATTCCTAGGATTCCATGGCTCTTCAGGAATTGGCTCAAATCCCCCTGTGCTCGCCAGCTACTGGAGATCGGGCTGTATTCCCTGACGATAAAACCCTCGACATGGGGTTTTATGGATTCAACGTCATCCTCATTTACCCCGTAGTTGCCGATGAGAGGGTAGGTCATGGTGACGATCTGGCCCTTGTAGGAGGGATCCGTGAGGATCTCTTGGTATCCCGTCATGCTCGTGTTGAAGACGACCTCCCCCGTTTTCTCCCCGCCCGCAGCGAACGACATCCCCTCGAAGACCGCCCCATCCTCAAGGGCGATAATGGCCCTGGATCTTTCCTCTCTCATCGCTCTCGCCATTTCAGGCACAAAAAAAAGCCCCCGGGAGATTTCCCGAGGGCCGTGGTAGCATAATAGGGCAGTGTAGTTGAATCAGCATGAATTTTAGCGTTTGTTTTTTAGTATACTACGAAAGATCGAGTTGTCAATCGAGAATTAGGTCTTCACTGAACTTATCCTACTCCGATCATACCATCAGTCAACCTTTGCCCCCACGAGCTCATAGATTCTCGTCTTGGAAGGCTCGGTCAGCAGGTCATCTATTTTCGACTGAACCTCCATTCGTTCCATTTTGCCCGACCAGCTTTTCCAATCTGCGGCGCTCTCCCAAGTGCTGATGACGATGTGGATCGAAGGATCGTCGTAGTCCCTGAGGGTCTCCCCCGTTATGTATCCCTTCTGCTTTACGGCCCTTGATCTCAATTCCAGAAGGAGTCTTGCCAAATCCAGTTCCTTTCCTTTTTTGATCTTTCGCTCGATGATTATCCTGACAGCCATAACAGTTCCCCCTTAGGTCAATATCTCCTGCCGAAAGTATATCAGCAGGCCTTCCTCATTTCAAGGAATGCAAACGTGGAGCTTCCTGGTTTTTCCATGTCCGGGAAACTCCGGGCGGAACCCTGATCACATCGCCCTATGAAGTGTTGGGGTAAATTAAAAGGTGGCCAGATCCTCGTTCCTCAGATCAGTAATGAACATATGTCCAGGCGAATGGGTGATAACCAGATCCGGCTTATTCTTCATGAGGGCCACTTGGGGGGTTACCCCGCAGGCCCAATAGACTGGCACTTCACCCGGGTCAATTCGGACTGGATCTCCGAAATCGGGCTTGCCGAGATCGCGTATCCCGATTTTCGAGGGATCACCCACGTGGACGGGAGCCCCGTGGACTGCCGAGAAACGGGTGGTAATTTGGATAGCTCGAACTACTTTGTCGGGGGGAATTGGCCTCATGGTCACCACAAAAGGACCCTCGAATACTCCTGCCCTTTTGCATGGAATGTCCGTTATATACATGGAGACATTCTTGCCCTCCTCGATGTGTCGGACTGGAACCCCTGCGTCCATGAGGGCGAATTCGAAGGAGTAACTACAGCCCAAGAGGAAGGAGACCAAGTCAGAAGTCCAATATGGGGAAATATCGTCGACCTCCTTGACAAAGGCCCCTCCCTCATAGATTCGATACTTGGGGAGATCCGTCCTAATATCCGCCCCAGGAGCCATTTCCTTGGGGTCCCATATCCCCTTTTCCAGGACCTCCAAAAGCGGACAGGGTTTCGAATTTCTCTGGCAAAAAAGGAGGAAATCAAAGGCATAGCGTTCCGGAAGGATCACGAGATTTGCCTGGGCATATCCCATGGCCAGACCGGCGGTCACTTTTTCCCATTTGCCTTGTCGGATGAGGGATCGGATCTCTTGGGGGGTGAGTCTACTGATTTCCTTGGATTCCCCATTCATTTTCTGAAACTCCCCAAATACGTGCTGTTATGGCCACATTCCCCTCATAATCCGAGAAACGCTTTCTTGACGATATCCGAATCCAGGAGTTCCTTTCCCCGACCTGAGTCGACGGTTCTCCCGGTCTGCAAGATATATCCGCGGTCAGCGAGCTCCAGTGCTTCCCGTACATTCTGCTCGACGAGAAGGATGGTATGGCCCTCTTCTTTTAAGAGAGAAATAGCCTCAAATACTTCGGTAACGAGTTTCGGCATCAATCCCAGTGACGGTTCATCTAACATGAGTAGCTTCGGCCGAATCATAAGCCCACGCCCGATGGCCAACATCTGTTGTTCCCCCCCGCTGAGTGTCTCCCCCCTCTGATTGCGGCGGTCCTTCAATATGGGGAAAAGCTTGTAGACATGGCTTAAACCTCCCTCTGTTTCCTCCTTTGAATCGGTGGTAAAAGCCCCCAAGAGCAAGTTCTCCTCCACCGTTAGAGGGCCGAAGATATGTCTGGCTTCCGGCACATAGGTAATTCCCATTCGAACGATTTTCGCGGATTTCTCTCCGGTTATGTCCATTCCATCAAACTCGATCTTTCCCGATACCGGGCTCACGGCCCCAACGATGGCCTTTAAGGACGTGCTCTTGCCGGCCCCATTAGCGCCCACCATTGCAACCA
>CAYFXP010000094.1:0-1932 GCA_964346935.1 uncultured Syntrophobacterales bacterium | reverse complement strand
GCGGAGAAGCACGGGTCTCGTAGCCACAAAGTCAGCAAGCTCGCCATAAGTGGGCGTTAGGTTTCCATCCAATGGCGGAATTGCGGTGCTGGAGTCATGCGGTTAAGGAGAAAGCCGTGCAAAAAATGCCTTATCTATGAAAAAAGGTCAGATAACCCATTGTCATCTTATGATATTCAAGGAGGGATAGAGCTTACTGGTGGTTCGCTTAATAATAATTTTCTACCTTCATTTTTTCTTTTTTTTCAAAGAAATATGTAACATAATCTCCAATAAATATGAGGTTTTTCATTCCCGGGAATGACTCCCTTTGGTATGGGTTTTGCTATGATTTCTTGCGGTCGAAAAGGAGGGGTTGGTATGCATAGACTGCAGGCGAACCCTCATGGGGACAATGGCCAACGGGCTTGCTGAGCAACATTTTGAATAAAATAATTCTTGACATTTCCATTTCTTTTTGATAACTGAGACATTTAGGGTTGGTTTGGTAGGTGAAAGGGGGTAATTCTTGGGAGGGGATTTTTACAACATCCTCATTTTCCACAAAGAGGCTTCCGCAATCAGGAGATACCGATTACCCCGCCTCCTGGCCAAATTAATCCTTTTCTTCATTCCCATCTTCTTCATCTCCCTCGGATATTTTGCCTTCGACTATATCATCATGAGGCAGCAGGTCACTGAGCTGGACCGATTGCGTGAGGAGACCCAGCTTCAGCGGTCCAAGATTCACTTCTTCTCCGAGAAGATCGGTGATTTGGAGAAGAAGATCGCGGGGATGAGTGAATTTGATAGAAGGCTGAGGATACTGGCCAACCTCGAGGGTTCCGAGGAGAACACGAGAAGATTGTTTGGAGTTGGCGGGCCTTCCCCTGAGGATATCCGAGAGACTTTGCTCCTCCAGAGGAATGAGGAGGAGTTGATGAAGCAGATGAGGCAAGACCTGGAACGGCTGGATGAGGAGGCCACCGTGGAAGCCAACAGCCTCAGGGAATTAGAAAGCCTCCTACAAAACAAACAGGTGCAGCTGACCCATACCCCATCCATTTGGCCGGCAAGGGGATGGTTCACTTCCGGTTTTGGGTATCGGATTTCCCCTTTTACGGGGCTGCGACAAATGCACGAGGGGATCGATATATCAAACCGAGCCGGTAGTCCTACTATCGCTCCTGCGGATGGGTTGGTCACCAACATCGGCAGGGAGTGGGGCTTTGGCAAGATCTTGGTCGTCAGCCACGGATTCGGGTTCACCACCCGTTACGGACACCTATCCAAGATATGCGTTAAGGTTGGCCAAAAGGTGAGGAGGGGGCAGAAGGTAGCGGAGATAGGGAGTACTGGAAGGTCCACAGGCCCGCATCTTCACTATGAGGTAAGGCTGAACGGAGTTCCCGTAAACCCCATGAAGTATATCTTGAATTAAGAGGATTCGTCTTTTTGTCCGATTACCCCGATAGAGAAATCTATCGGGTTTTTTTGTCCTCCCAGGGCCGAGATACGGTATGATGGGCAATACCTTGCATTCTTCACCCGGGAGCGGTAAAATAGCCAGGAAAAGAGGGTAGGATTTTAGTGGGGGCTTCAATGATCGGATCTATCGTCAAAAAAACTGCCATCAAAATACTGGGGACGAAAAACGAAAGGGAGCTGAACCGCCTCCAACCCGTCGTGGAGCGAATCAATAGGCTGTAACCGGAGTTTCAGAAGCTAAGCAACGCCGAATTGAGGTCCAAGACGACCCATTTCAAGGAAAGGATTGATCGGGGTGAGGACCTGGATAGCATCCTTCCAGAGGCTTTTGCCGTCGTCAGAGAGGCTTCCAAGAGGACCTTGGGAGAGCGTCACTTTGACGTTCAGCTGATGGGCGGGGTCGTCCTTCACGAGGGAAAGATCGCCGAGATGGCGACCGGGGAGGGGAAGACCCTTGTGGCAACC
>CAYFXP010000093.1:0-2786 GCA_964346935.1 uncultured Syntrophobacterales bacterium | reverse complement strand
TTGGCTGCTCCTTGCAGGGTTTTCTCACCCAGTTGGACGAACTCAAAATCCTTGAGCAATCTCTGTTTGTACTGGGTATATGCCTCGCTTGCTCCGCCGCCCACAATGTAAATCTGGTTGTCGAGAGGGACGTGTTTTCTCCATTCCCGAAGGCCCTCCCCTTGAAATGATGCGATTCCATGGGCCAATGCGAGAAGGCAATCCTCCCTTGTCGTGCCGAGGGTGAGACGAGTGAAGGAGGCCGTTTTCTGCTGGATTCGATGGCGATCCCCGGAAAGATGGGGATGGAAGCGGGCCTTGGGCTCACTGGGTGCTGACAAGACTCTCGGCAGGTAATCATCGTAAAAAGTCTCCCGGGACATATCTTGACAAAAGGTCTTTCTAAACCACTCTACGGTGGCGCCGCCTGCGCCGACGATCCTCATGGCGAGCCAGCGATTCGGATAGGCATGCGTTCTCAAGAGGTGGTTTTTGTCGGTTAACGGTCGGTCGAGGCACAGGACCATATTGTCGACAGTGCCGGTGCTATTTATCAGTTTTCCGGGTTCCGTCACCCCGGCACCAACTGAGGCACAGGTTGTGTCGTTGGCCCCAATCACGACCGGGATTCCCGCGGGAAGTCCTGCCGCAGCGGCGACTTTCCCATCGAGCTCTCCGACAACGGTTTTCGACATGGCAACTCGGGGAAGTTTCTCCCGCGCGATCTCCAGGTCTACCAGGATCCCATCATGCCAGTCGCTATATGCCACTGTATTGTAGAGGCCGGTAAAGGAGGCATTGGAGGGGTCTATGAAAAACCCGCCGGTCAGGCGCTTCATGAAATAGGTCACCCCGTGTCCGAAGACCACATCACTTCGATGATAAATTGATGGCTCGTTCTCCTTGAACCAAAGGAGGCTCGTCAGGGAAATGCCGCCTGGGATGGGGAGATTGCCGGCAATGCGGAGGAATCTCTCCTCGCCAACACGATTCAACGCCCATAGGGCTTGCCGGTAACTTCTCCGGTCCAGATGGAGGATCATTGGCCCGAGGGAGTTTCCATCGGCATCCATGGGCACCAGGGAAGGGCAAAGGGTGGAAAACGAAATAGCTTCCACCTCGTTTGCCTCTTTCAATTGGCCGCAGGCCTTGATAAAGGCATTCCACAGAATCTCGGCGTCAATCTCAACCCAGGTCTTTAACTTAACCTGAGGCGTATAGGATACTTGCTGTCTTTCCAGGTCGATTAAATTACGATCAAGGATGCACGCCCTGAGGGATTGCGTGCCTGCATCGATAGCCAATACCTTATCCATCAAAGCGCCTCCCGTTGGGACTTACCCTTCAACGTGCCTAAGAAGACCCCCTCTTGGGGATTTTTTTGGCGGGTTGATGGATCGAGATCCTGCTCCAATCCAATGCCGCCTCCGCGATGGTCTCGGAGAGGGTGGGATGGGCGTTTATCACCTCGGCCAGGTCCTCAACGGCAGCCTCAAGGTTCATGGCCAGAACGCACTCCCCAATGAGTTCTGAGGCATTTTCCCCGATAATGTGGACGCCGAGTATCTCCGCCGACTCCTTATCCGCGATGATTTTGACGAGACCTTCGGGTTCGTCCATTGCTAAGGCCTTGCCGTTACTGCGATAGGGAAATCTCCCGATACGAAAATCCAGGCCGTGCTCCCTGGCCTCCCTTTCCCTCATTCCCACCGAGGCTACCTCAGGAAGGGTGTAAGCACAGGTCGGGATTCTACGGTAGTCTATTTCGCGCGATCGTCCCATGATGTTCTCCGCGGCAATAACTCCCTCTGCCGAGGCCGCATGGGCAAACATCATTTTCCCGATTACGTCTCCAACGGCATACACCCCATCCACATTGGTTTCCATTTTGGCGTTTACCTCGGCAAAGGGCCCGTTCATCCTGAGGCCGATGGTCTCGAGGCCGAGCCCTTCAGTGTACGGCGTTCTCTCCGTTGCTACGAGGACCCTTTCCGCCCTGAGCTGACCCTTTCCCCCTGATTTCCCTTGAAACTCTATCTCGACCTTGTTCTTTTTTGGCGAAGCCCCGGATACTTCGGCGTCGGTCAGGATCGTTATGCCGTCCCCTTCCAGGACCCTTTGGAGCCTCCGGATGATCTCGTCATCCTCGGTGGCAAGGATCTTTGGATGCATCTCCACAACGGTGACTTTGGTGCCCAGGGTGCTGAATATGGTGGCAAACTGGATGCCGATCACGCCCCCGCCAATAATGACCAAATCACGCGGTATTTTCCGGAGGTTGAGGATATCATCGGTGGAGAGAACCCTCCTCCCGTCGATGCTCACGGCAGGGATCGTCCCGGCCCTGGATCCCGTTGCAATGATGATGTCCTTGGCCGTGTAAGTCTCTTGCTTTCCATCCCGGACAACCCCGATGGTTCTTGAATCGAGGAGGGATGCAACCCCTTGGACCCAGGGAATATGATTGCTTTTGAAGAGGGTGGCGATACCCTCGACCATGGTACTTACCACCTCGTTCTTGCGGTTCACCATCTTTTTCAGGTTGAGGGAGAGGCCTTCTTTGCCCTCGTACACGGGGGAGATCTTTATCCTGCGGAGGGGCTTTACGTCCGATAAGAACGACTTGGTTGGGATACACCCCCAATTGAGGCAGGTCCCCCCGAGCTCGTCCTTTTCGATGACGAGGACCCGGGCCCCCATCTGGGCCGCTTTAATGGCTGCCACGTATCCGCCGGGGCCTGCCCCTATCACGGCGATATCATAGGGGGAGTCTGCTGAACCGGGTGACGTTTCGGGGGAAGAGGTTG
>CAYFXP010000092.1:0-5961 GCA_964346935.1 uncultured Syntrophobacterales bacterium | reverse complement strand
CCGACGACATCGTTGAAGGGTGGCCCTTGTATGCCTTGATCGTGGCCCTCGCCCTTTACGTGGCGCTGTTCGTGTGGGAAAAGGGGATTAAGCAGACAATTCTCAAAAGGCGGATGTATGCTGTTACCGACGTCACCCCTGCGGGGAAGGACACGTATGCCGTCGAGCTAGTCCCAGAGGATGGTGAAGTCTTCTCCTACGGGGCGGGACAATTCGCCTTCGTAACGTTTCGCTCAGAGTCATTGCCCCTGGAGAGGCACCCGTGGACCATCTCCTCAACGCCCACGAGGCCGAAAAGCCTCATCTTCACCATCAAGTGCAGCGGCGATTTTACCAGCTTAATCGGCCGGCTCAAGCCGGGCGATCGGGCCGCCGTCGACGGGCCATACGGGCTGTTCAGCTATCCCGCCCATGTTCGAGATCCGAATGAGGAGCTGGTAATGGTCGCCGGCGGGGTAGGCATTACCCCCATGCTCAGCATGCTTCGTTACATGATAGACATAGGCGATGGGCGAAAGACAACCCTTGTTTGGAGCAACAGGACTGAAGCCGATATCATATGCCGTGAAGAGCTCGAGGCCATAAAAATAAAGCTACCGGACCTTTCAATACATCACGTTCTTACGAGACAAAGGGATTTCCAGGGCCACACCGGGCGGCTCGATACGGGTATGCTGAAAGAGCTTCTTTCGGGATGCAACCGCGAAGCGTCGGTGTTCGTCTGTGGCCCGCCGCCCATGATGGATGCCGTTTGCAAGGTTCTCAGAGGGATCGGTTTCAAGGCCCACTTCATCCATACCGAGAGATTTTCCATTTGATTCGTATTTCGGTGGAAGCGATCCAAGCTCGGGCTTTTTGCGGGTCACACTTGACTTCTTAACGTTCGGGAGGAATTGAGCCATGTCATCTATCGAAAGCATTTCGATGATCGGTGCGGGAGCTGTGGGTGCCTTGTATGCCAGAAAATTCTTCGATATGAACAAAGACTGTATATCCCTGGTGGCAAAAGGGGAGCGCTATGACCGACTCAAGGAAGGGGGATTGGTCGTCAACAATAAGCATTACAAGATGTCCGTAGTCAGGGCGGAGGATAACACGCCACCTTCTGACCTCATCATAGTAGCCGTTAAATATCATCATCTTCCAGAAGCCATTCACGATCTGAGGAACAGGATAGGGGAGAACAGCCTCATAATATCCCTTATGAACGGCATAGACAGTGAGGAACTTATCGGTGCCGCCTATGGGATGGAGAAGGTGTTATACGCCGTTGTAGCTGGTATTGACGCTGTTCGGCAAGGAAACCATATAACATACACCAAGGAGGGAAAAATATTTTTGGGCGAGGCCAAAAATCCGGGTCTGAGCGAGCGCCTCAAGCGGGTGAAGTCCCTGTTCGATCGGGCAGGGATCGGGAACGAGATACCTGAGGATATAATTCGAACCCTCTGGTGGAAGTTCATGATTAACACTGGAATGAATCAGGTCTCAGCGGTACTGCGCGCACCCTATTCGGTTTTCCAGACATCTCAAGAGGCAAGGGAACTCATGGAATCGGCTATGATGGAGGTCATGACTATTGCAAAGGCGGCAAACGTACATTTATCGGAACGGGATATAGAGGAATGGTATTCTTTTATCTCGGGGCTATCCCCCCAGGGGAAGACCTCCATGGTTCAGGATATGGAGGCCAAGAGGAAGACTGAGGTGGAAATGTTTGGGGGCAAGGTGATGGAACTCGGAAAAACGCATGGAATCCCAACGCCGGTGAATCAAACCCTTTTTAGGATGATAAGGGTCATAGAAGGGATGTGACCAGAAGGACACTGAGAGGCTATTGCCCAAATCCCTGGCTTAATCGCCCCGGCACGACCCTGACTTTCCGTGGCGCTGCCCACCATATGGCGGTACATGCCAGTGCGTTCAATATTATTGCCAGGATGAAGGCAACCAGATAGCTGTCCGTAATTTCGAAGATCCACCCTCCCAGCCAGGGACCGATGGCCCCTCCAACTGCAAAGCTGAACCAGATAAAACCGAGGGTAGCCCCTACCTTCGCCCCCTGGAATATATCGGTGGTCGTGGCAACTATGATGGGGGCTGTCAATCCGAAGCCAAGACCCCCGGCTATGGCATAGTAGGAGAGCATCCATGGCTGGGAGTTGTACCTCATGAGTGTTAGGGCCAACATACCTGAGATGCTGATGATGGTTGCTATCGTCATGGTAAGCTCGCGTCCAATCCGATCAGAGACAAGGCCAGCCAGGGAGCCAAAAGCAAACAGAATACCGAAAAGGGATAGAATTGAGGAGGCGTAAAAGCTTGAATAGCCGAGATCTATGGCGAAAGCGACGTGATGTGCCAACAGAATGTGTTCTGCTATGCCCCATACGGAGAAGGTTGACAGGCACATCAACCAAAAGCGGCTGGTTCTTGCCGCCTTGGGCAAGGTCCATTCTATAGCCGCCCACGCTTGATCTCTAATGTGCGGTGGACCGTCTTCCCCAATTTGGGACCTTCCCGTGGGTTCTGAAAGGCCGTCGGTGACAAGGCCCTTCTCCCGGGGATGATACCGGACTATAAGGAAAATCAGGGGGAGCATAACGCCGATAAGAACGATGGCCTCGGTTAGGAAAGTTCCCCGCCAACTCACCCTGTTGATGAGGAAAGCTATGCCGGGATAGCAAGCGAAGGCCCCTCCAGTACCAAAGAACATAAGTGAAAAGGCCAGGCCTCGCCTTCTTTCAAACCAATTCCTCAGTACGGTGGTGAAGGAGACTGAGCCCATCAGACACAGCCCAGTTCCGGTCAGAGCCCCAAAAGTGAGATAGAAATGCCAAGGCTCGCTCCCACGCCCGGATAGGGCAAGGCCGAACGCCAGCAATATCGTCCCAAATGTCATGGTCTTGCGCGGACCAATCCTATCGACCAGATTCCCCGCCATCGGAGCCATGAAACCGTACACCAGCAAGTGGAAGGATAGCATTGCGGCTGTTATGTCTCTGGGCCAATGGAATTCCTCGAGGAGGGAGGGGAAGATAACCGCGAAGGAATATCGGGAACCGTAGCCGAGGGCATGGGCCACTATGGCAGCAGCTACGATAAGCCAACCATGGTAAATGAATTGACGTTTCTTCATCTCTTCGTGGCGGTTTTCGCCTGGGCCAGGCTGGCCTCACCTATCCGAGCCAGCACCTTGAATGCGGTAACGGGGATAAAGGATGTGATGAATAAGATTGGCAATCATGCATGCTTTTCAAAAGGCCCTGTTCCTATCAATAGCTTTCAAGAGGGCGTAGACCGCCTTCGTGAAAGGGAATTCTCGGTCATGCCGCGCGTGTTTCAGTACTTCACCAGAGATGGCCTCTATTTCCGTCTGCCTCCCAGCTTCTACGTCTTGGAGCATGGACGGTCTGTTCGCTGAGGTCATCTTAAGATTTTCCATGTGCATGTTCCAGATATCATCGAAATCTAGGTGAACACCTGCGCGGCTTGAAGCCTCGACCGTCTCCTTGCCTAGCTCTTTCATGAGTGCCAGCGCTTGGGGGTTAGCCAACATCTCACCATTATTCATCTTTGTCAGGGCAGCTGTTGTATTAACCATGGCGTTAATAGCGAGTTTCTTCCAGATGGCTGGCCTTGGATCCTCCACATAGGTCACGTTTAACCCTGCATTCTTGAGGACGTTGGCGATCCAGGACATATCAAATCCTCTTTTCCAGGGACCGAGAATAATATACCCGTCACCTCCCCAGCCGATGACACCTGGAGATATCCTGTATGCGCCATAGGTTACAACGCCTGCTGCAACCTTCTCCTCCCCAAAGAGGGAGAGCAGTTTTTCAGGGTTGCCAAGCCCGTTTTGCAAGGTAAGCACCGCACCGTCCTTATCGAGAATGCCCTTAACCGGGTGCACTTCTTCGGTGCTGTATGACTTCACGAGCACGATGATCAGCCTGGAAGGTTTAAGGCCAGAAGCTTCGTCGGAGATAGCTGCTAATGGGAATTCTCTCGTTGTCCCGGTCCTGTCCGCTTCGACAATAATACCGCATTGCTTCAGTGCCTCAAGCTGTTCTCCCTTTCGCTGGAAGGCCTGGACCTCTAGCCCGCCTTCGATAAGACGGGCGGCCAGGAGGCTTCCGAGAGCCCCACACCCAGCTACAGTAACGATCATGGAATTATCTCCTCCGTAGCCGATGGAAGGAAATACCCTAGTAAATGAACAATGAAACGCTTTTAAAGTCAAGGACATCGGGCTTTCCGCATTGGGGAGAATTTGGGAGTCCTAAAATGCCTGCCGCGTTCAAATTGTGAAATATTTTCATATCAGTAGGAAAAAATTATCCGGATTTGATCGGAATTGCCAGAAAGGCATTCGATTTTTATGGTAATTTCAATAATATACAGATGGGAACCGTATTGGCACAAGATATGCATCGAAGTACAAAAAAACAAATCATAGCGGGGTTGTGATATGATTTTTTTCGGAATTACATTCGTCCTTTTTATGGCGCTCGCTGTGATAGCGGGGTGGGCATTCTACAAGATCCACAGTAATCAATTCTCCTGATAACGGAATGGAAAAGTTCCCTTAACAATCCTTCGCTACGTGTTAAAAACCGTTGTAACGTCTACGGCAGGGCCAGCAGCAGCCCTGCCGTTTTGTTGTGAATCTCATACCATAGGGGACCTACCTACTTTCCGCCTTCATTACCATCGACTCGAAGCATTACCAGTTCGTATTTATCCAACCATTTCAGGAGACGGTCTCCACCTATTTCTCGGCCGTCCACCTGCGCCTTCTTGCACCATGCCCCAAAGTTCTCCCGGAGACTCATAAAGAGGCTTTTGAGGTCCTCTCGTTTAATAATGACGCCTCTTTTTAGAAGGTTAGGCCCAAGCTCGTCGATGAGCAGGTTGAAAAGCTTTAGGACAATAGTCCCCTCCCGCCGTGAGGCGCCCCTTTTTTCCGGCCGGTGGGCGATCTGACTTCTTAGCGGAGCGAGATAGCCTCCCCTCCGTAAGATCGCCCCGACTAATCCCGGCATGGCCGCCGAGAGGGCCAGAGTTGATCCATCCTTGATGACGGCAGAATCAATATCGTCAATCGGTCTTCCGTCGAGAAAAATGGTTTTGACTCTATCCTCCACGTATTGGACACTCAACCCAAGCTGCTTGCAGAGCATCGTCCTAATACTGCAGTTGACATCCGCTTTAACTATAACTCCATGCTGGAACAAGGGAGAAAAACTGTGGATCGTGGAGGAATCCAGGGTCAAACGGAGGCTTCCCATTGGGCGATTGCTCAGGATATCGTTTCGTTGCTGCGTCGGGCGGTTCATGGCTTTTTGATTTCCCTTTATGGAGAGGAAAAAGAAGGGAGAGACCCTCGGCCTCTCCCCCTCTAACTCCATTGCTGCTTATCAGTCCCTCCTTTGTGGGTTGGGCTTACCAGTTATAGAGGGTGTCCAAATCCTCATCCTTCACGAGGAAGGTGAGGTTCTGTTCTGGCAGGGGCTCTTTCTTGAAGAACTCGGGCAGTCGATCATCCTGGGCCGTGAAACCTGCCCGGGTATTGAAGTCCCTTTCGTTCGTGAGAATTGATTTGCCGAACTCAGCCACGTCATCAGCGGTCAAGCTCCACCCGTAAAAGGCATTGAGCAGGTCGATCAGGGCCTGAAATGTATCAGGCTGGTCCAGAACCGCAAAGGCGATAAACAAACACATGCCCGTGGCATCAACCGCGGCGGTGGCTATCTGGAGATTCCTGGAAAGCTCCACCTGGCCTTTCGGCTTCAGTGGATCGACGTGACCACCCACCTTGAGGATGTTGGCGGTGACGGCGTACCCCGCGGTATGGTCAGCCCCCATGGTACTGGTGGCATAGGTTACCCCGATCCCTTGGATTCCCCGGGGATCATAGGCCGGAAGGGCCTGGCCCTTAACCACCGGCACCCGTTC
>CAYFXP010000091.1:0-2643 GCA_964346935.1 uncultured Syntrophobacterales bacterium | reverse complement strand
GGCTTTTCCGCCAATGATAAGAGCATCATATCCGCATGACTTGAGGTTTCGACCGAATGAACCTCGAAGATCCGAATCCCCAATTAGTCCTGTCAGAGGGGATTTGGTTACAAGAGAGATACCGGTGCTGCCCATGAAGCTTGTTGCACTTAAGGGGCCCGAGGAAAAAACAAGAATATTTTGTTCAGAGAACGGATCAACTCGAGGATCCAGATGATCATAAAGCAAGCGGAATCCGAACCCGACCCCCCCAACATATTTCCTTGCAAAACCTTCATCAAATTCTTCGACCCGGGCCTTGCCTTCCGTAAGATCGATATTCAACATTCGTCCTTGATAAGCATACGTCATGGCAACCTCCTTAAAAGGATCTATTCGCCCCTATGAGAAAGATGAGGAAAATTTGTATAGTCAAGGTAAGAGGGAGCCTACGTTGTGATAATCGCCTCAAAAAGTCTGGGAGAAACTGTACTCTCCGAGCGACTGATTTGGCTCTGAGGCGGCCAGAGATAATTCACTTTAGGCTAAATCCCCCGTCCACCAAGAGAAGCTGACCGGTGATGAAGTTGGCATCATCCGAGGCCAGGAACAGAATCGCCTTTGCGATGTCCTCCGGTTCCGCCAACCGCTTGAGGTACGATCCCTCGATCATGTTTCGTCTCACTTCTTCGGGGAGCGATTTGGTCATCTCGGTATTGGTGTGTCCTGGGGCAACCGTATTGACATTGATATATGGGGCAAGCTCCTTGGCCATGGTCTTGGTGAGGTTGATCACCGCTCCCTTAGAGGCACAGTAGTCCATAATCCCCTCCCGGCCGCAGTGATCGATCCCACGGATCGAGGAGATGTTGATAATCTTGCCCGACTTCTGTTTTATCATATACTCCGCTGCGGCCTGGGCGCACAGGAAGACCCCGATCAGGTTGACTTCCAACGTCTTGGTCCAATCCTGTACGGTTTTTTCGAGAAAGGGCCTGGATATGGCTATCCCCGCATTGTTTACCAAGACGTCGATCCGTCCAAATGCCTGCACAAACTCCTCCAACACCCTCTCAACTTGGTCCTTTTTCGAAATATCTCCGACAAAGGTCCCGAACTCAATCCCCCTTTTCTTGGCTTCGGCCGCTACCTCGCTCAGTCCTTCCTCTCGTATGTCAACAATTCCAACCCTGGCCCCTTCCTCGGCAAATAGGTAGGCCGTTGTTGCACCAATACCCCTTCCTCCGCCGGTGATGAGTGCTAGCTTATCCTTGAGTCTCATGCCTTCAACCTCCCTCATGTTTGCATCTTCTCCATCTCTTCCCTGATCTTCTTTTCGATATAACGCAAGTGCGCTACGATCTTCCGCTTTGCAAGGGATGGATCCTTTTGGCTGATCGCGCTGTAAATCTCGTAGTGGTGTTGCACGAGGATGTCTTTTTTCTCCGGTATCGTCAAGACTTTCCGAAATCTGAAAAAGGAACCAAAGCTGTCCTTGAGCGCCTCCATAATGTGCATGGCAATAACATTGTAGGTTGCCGCCGCGATAGAGAGATGGAAGTCCACGTCCGCATCTTCCCATTCCCTATCGCCTGGAGAGCTGTTCTTCATTTTCTCCAATATCGCCTTCATTTTTTCCAAGTCCTCAGCAGTAGCCTCTTTTGCCGCCCTTTCCGCACACCATCCCTCGATCAACTTTCGAACCTCCAGGAACTCAAATATCCTCCCTGCTTCTTCCTCCAGCAAAACCAGAAGAGGGGGCTTCAGGGATTCTCGAATAGACGACAGGACGAAGCTCCCCTCTCCCTGACGGACCTCGATCAAACCCATGATTTCCGCCCGATACAGGGCCTCCCGGATGGACTGCCTGCTTATTCCGAGATCAGTGGCCATTTCCCTCTCGGGTGGGAGTTTTTCGCCGGGTTTGAATTGTCCACTGCTGATCAGGGAGACGAGCTGCTTATAGACTTCATCGGATATCTTGCTGCTCCTGATGGGAGAGAATATCTTTCTCTTTGATTCGGTACTATCCACAACCCGCCCCCTCCTTTTACGTATGTATGGCGCTATCAGCCTTTCACGGCGCCTGTTCCCCATCCAGCAATCAGATACCTCTGGATGAAGATGAAAAAAACCAAGACAGGTATGGTGATTAACATCCCCCCGGACATGATCATTCCCCAATCGATCACCGTTGCGTTATAGAGGTCTGCGATGCCAACGGAAAGGGTCTTAAGGTTATCCGAGGTGATCAGGATTCTGACAAAAATATAGTCATTCCATGCCAAAATAAAGGTGAAGATTGCTGTGGCGATGATCCCCGGCAGGGCGAGGGGGAGGATGACATGGAAGACTGCCCTGTAACGGGTTGCCCCATCCACCAGGGCTGCCTCCTCCAAGACGAGGGGGATGCTCTGGAAGAAGGCCCTCAGGAGCCAGAGGCTGAAGGGGAGGCAGAAGGCAGTATAGGCCATGATGAGGGCAAGATGGGTGTTTGCAATGCCTATCTTCTTAATCAACACGTAAAAAGGGATAATGATCATAATTGGGGCAAACATGTATGTGAAGAGAATGAGGCTCGCAATCTTCTCGCGACCATAGAATTTAAAACGGGTCAGGCTATAAGCCCCGGCCGATGCGATGGCCATGGTGAGGAGGACGGCT
>CAYFXP010000090.1:0-2862 GCA_964346935.1 uncultured Syntrophobacterales bacterium | reverse complement strand
GGAATGGATGGCGTCATCCGTTCGGCCTGAATAGAGCATGACCGAACCCAAGCGGGCGTAGCTGCGGGCATCGTTGGGATTGAGCTCAATGGCTCGTCGCAATTCGCTGGTCGCGAGATCGTATTGCCCTCGCCAGAGGTACACGGTTCCGAGCAGGCCGTGAGCGGAAGCGTTAGACTCCTCCAGGTCCAAGGCCTTTTGGGCAAGATCGTGTGCCCGCTCCAGCGCCTGGTTGGCAAACTCGGTCCAACCGTGACCACCGCTGAGGAAGTGGGACCAGCCCAGGGCGACATAGGCCGAGGCGTAGTGGGGATCGAGCTCGATCGCCTTCTCGAACATCTGACGGGCCTCCCTATTTGCCGAACGCGTTCTGCGAGAGATATACTCCATCCCGCGCAGCACGTAGTCATAAGCTTCGAGGCTCTCCGTGTCTTTCCGCATTACGCGCGCTCGCTCGGCTGCATGAACTTTGACCGCCAAGGCCGCCACGATCCTCTGTACGATCTCATCCTGCACGGAGAAGAGGTCTTTCAGGTCCCGATCATACCGCTCGGCCCAGAGGTGATGATCGGTCGTCGCATCGATGAGCTGTGCATTGATACGCACCTTATCGCTCGCCTTCTGGACGCTGCCCTCCAATACATAGCGTACTTGGAGTTCCCGGCCCACGTCCTTAACCTTCACCGACTTGCCCTTGTACGTGAAGACCGTGTTGCTGGCTATGACAAACAATTCCCGGAATTTCGAAAGGTCGGTAATGATATCGTTGGTGATCCCGTCGCTGAAATACTCCTGCTCGGGATCAACACCCAGGTTGCTGAATGGGAGTACTGCTATGGAGGGCTTGTCAGGCAGCGGAACGGCCGTTTTCTCCATGGACGCGAGCTCCGCCCGACGCGGGGAGGGGCGCAGGTAAAGGTTCCAGACAGCATATGCACCGGTTGCCCCAGCCAAGACGACTATCAGGGCCAGTATCGTCCACCTCAATTGTCTCATTCTTGCCTTTTTGTCTATAATCACTGCATGAGCCACAGCCCCGGGCTCCATGAGAACCCGGTGCACTCGCACCGGCTCGGTAATGTTCTTGACGGCATGCTCTCCTAGATACTCATACTCGATGGCCAGCTTGTTCCTGACTTGGTCGTGGACGGTTCCCGAGATACAAATGCCTCCTCCCTCGGCTAGACCCTCTACCCGAGCTGCTATGTTGACCCCATCCCCGTAAATCCTCCCTCCCTCTTCGATCACATCCCCCAGGTTGACGCCAATGCGAAACTCCATCCTACGGTTCTCGGGTAAATCGGCGTTTCTGGCTCTAAGCTCCTCCTGGATCTTCACCGCGCATCGCACCGCATCCACTACACTGCCAAACTCGGCCAGCATGTTATCCCCGGGTGAGTCTACCACACGGCCCAGGTGCTTCTGGATCACCGTAGTCATCACTGCCCGGTAGCCGGTTAAGGTCCGGACGGTCGCATCCTCGTCCTCGCCCATGAGGCGGCTGTAGCCTTTGACATCGGCACTGAGGATAGCGGTGAGCTTGCGCTTAAATCCCTCCGTGTTCATGGGGAAATTCCTTAAAGACATTAAAAGCTAAGGTCAGAGGTACTAATCCGCCTATGTTGAATTAACTACCACATTGTGGCATGCAACTTCAAGCCATCTGTGAAGATTTTTGTGGTCGGATTACCCTTAAAGGCAGAGCAGGCTGGATATCCTGCCCGTTTACAAGACAATAATGCCCAGTAGCCTCATAGCGAGGGCGAGTCCGGTAGCCAGAATGAGGGTGAAAAGGATGGTAATCAGGGCCCTCTTTGGTCCGATTTCCCTCCAGAGGACGGCGATGGTGGCAAGGCAAGGTATGTAGAAGACTACGAATACGGTAAAAACCACGACCTGCAATTTCGACATTCGGCCAGGATGTGAGGGGTTCCCAGTTTGATCCATCCTTTGGATGGTACCTTGGCAACTCGTCAAACCACACGAACGAATATATCATTCGCTATTTGGGTATCGACTGCAACCTGCGTTTGTCCAATTTGGAACACGTAAGATGGATATGTTTGAATTATTTCAACAGGCTTGCCGGGTAATACCCCAAGTGCCAGGAGTTTCTGGAGGATTTTGCGGTCTTTGGTCAAAATATAGACGATTCTTCCATGTTGTCCTCCTCGTAATCTCGAGAGTGATGATACCACCTTGTCGGCAGTCTCTTTTCCTTCTTTACAACATCTGCTCGATGGAATAGGCTTACCGTGCGGGCACATTTTAGGATGACCCAGCAAGGTACATATCCTTTCCTCAATGCCCTCGGTAATAATGTGCTCGAACTTGCACGCCTCGGTCTCCAGATCATCCCTCTCTACCTCTAAAATATCGTGAAGCAATCTTTCTGCTAAGCGATGTCTGATTATTATTTGTCTGGCTGCTCTGTAACCTTTTGGTTCTGTCAGTTTAACCATATCATTCGAGATCGTGATATATTTCGACTCTAATAATTCCTTGACCGCTTTTTCACTATCAATATTCGTTAGCTCGACGAAATCCTCTTTTTCCTCAACAATATCAATCCATAATCTCTCCAATATTTCCTCAGCTGCATCACTTAACTCCATGTTTTCATCTCCTTTTCAGGCATTTAATCCATCTCGACTCGCGGTTAATTTTAAATTCACAATTTGGACATGTAAGCATGTTGCGCCTTGACATTGGGCATTTAGTGCAAGCGTTAACTCCTGCACCTTTAATGGAGTCATTTCAGCAAAATAGGAATTTCATAGAAGAATCTTGAATGAGATGAGGATTTGATTAAGAACAAATCCGATACAGAATGCAAAGAGAAGAACAAAAATGAAAATCGAT
>CAYFXP010000089.1:0-2802 GCA_964346935.1 uncultured Syntrophobacterales bacterium | reverse complement strand
ATTCCCCCGGTGCTCCACATGGGTGCCTGTGTGGACAACAGCCGAATCCTCATGGCGGCCACTGCCGTGGTCAAGGACGGGGGATTGGGAGACGACATCAGCGACCTTCCGGCAGCAGGCGCGGCACCGGAGTGGATGAGCGAAAAGGCCATTGCCATCGGGCAGTACTTCGTCTCCTCAGGGGTCTATACCGTATTCGGGGTCACCTGGCCCACCCTGGGAAGCGAGGAGGTTACCAAGATGCTCTTCGAGGGGTTCGACGAGATCTTCAAGGGCAAATGGGCCTTCGAGGCCGACCCGGTTAAGGCGGCCGGCATGATGATCGACCATATCGATAAGAAGCGCAAGGCCCTCGGGATCGACAAGGCCAGGGAGCGTATCCTATACGATATGGCTGCCCGCAGAGAATTGGCGTAAGGAGTTCATCGCTGGAGGTCGGAGGCTCAAGGCTCAAGGGAGGTTGACCACGTTCCCTGGAGCGCGAAGCAATTCAGTGCTGGGGTCAAACACATAACAAATCCTTGCTGGGTCTCATCAATTTCCTTGTTAGGGCTATGATCTCATACTGGGAAGGAGGTTGGAAAAGTGTCCAAGATTATCTGTTCTGCGGCAATCAGGGGAGCGCACAAGATCGTGGAGCGGGCCGAGAGGGAGTACGATGAGGCCCTGGAGAGGTGGGGGCCCAATGAACCCGTGGGATTCCCCAATACCGCTTACTACCTCCCCGTAATCTATGCCATTCTAGGCATGCCTGTTGAGAAATTGGGCGATATGAAGCCGGTTTTGGAGAGGTGCCGCGTACTGCTCCCTCCGATGGTAAGGGAGAAGACGCCCTTGCCCTACCTAGCCCCTGCATTGGATGCCGGGATGGCTACCTTCTTCGCGGAGGAGATCATTGAGGCCATCCGCTACCTGAAGGATCCCGATTTTTACACGAAGCAGGAGGATCCTACCGACAGCAATATCTGGTTGGGGGCGGCGGACGATGTCATCTTTCGAAAGCGGGGCATCGAGTTCGTGGATGGTACGGCCCCCGGGTTTGCGGCCATCGCCGGTGCGGCACCAAATCCCGAAATCGCCAAGAAGATCGCCATAGAGTTACAGGAGAAGAACCTCTACGTCTTCATGTGCGCGGAGCACGATGGAAAGCGGTTTAGCGAGCAGCTGATTGAGGCGGACCTGCAGATCGGCTGGCCTACCCGGTTGGTTTCCTACGGACCTGACATCACGGCGGCCGTCTTCGCCATGTGCTTTGCCTGCCGCGTGGCCATGGCTTTCGGGAACGTGAAGCCGGGGGATTTCAGGAGAAACCTCATCTATAACAAGGACCGAACCTTCGCGTTCGTGATGCCCCTTGGGGACGTCACCGATGAGTGGTATGCCAATGCCGCTGGGGCGATCAACTGGGGATTCCCCACCATCGCGGATACGCCTATCCCGGAGGTCCTGCCCACGGGTATTTGCACCTACGAGCACGTGGTTTCCAACGTTCCCCACGATCAGATTACTGCAAAAGCCGTTGAGGTGAGGGGGTTGAAGGTTGCCGTCAGCGAGGTCCCGGTACCCGTCTCGTATGGTCCAGCCTTCGAGGGCGAAAGGGTACGGGGCGACGATATCCACCTGGAGGCGGGTGGGGGAAGAACCACCGCCGTTGAGTGGATTACCAGCGCACAGATGGACCAGGTGGAGGACGGAAAGGTGGAGGTCTTCGGGCCCGAGATAACCGACGTGCAACCGCCGGGCATGCTTCCCCTCGCCATCAAGTGCGAGGTGGCCGGGCGCGAGATGCAGGAGGATTACGAGCCAATACTGGAGAGGCAAATCCACCACCTCATCAACTATGCCCAGGGAGTGATGCACATAGGGCAGCGGGACATAGCATGGATAAGGATCAGCAAGACCTCCGTAGAAAAGGGATTCCGCCTCGAACACTTGGGAAAGATCCTCCACGCCAAACTGCACCAGGATTTCGGGGCCATCTTCGATAAGATCCAGGTAAAGATCTATACCGAGGAGGACGAGGTTAAGAAGATCGCCGAGCAGGCCAGGAGTGTTTATGCGGCACGAGATGCTCGAATCGAGGGAATGACCGACGAAACGACGGATATCTTTTATTCCTGCACCCTCTGCCAGTCCTTTGCTCCCAACCATGTCTGCATCATTAGCCCCGAGCGGACGGGCCTCTGCGGTGCTTACAACTGGATGGACTGTAAGGCCTCTTATGAGATCAACCCAACAGGCCCCAACCAGCCGGTCCAGAAGGGAGAAATCATCGATGTGAAACGCGGGCAATGGAAGGGATGCAATGAGTTCCTCTACAAGGCATCCCGGCAGAACTTCGACCATTACAACTTTTACAGCATCGTGCACGATCCCATGACCACGTGCGGATGCTGTGAATGTAGTGCCGCAGTGTTACCGCTCTGTAACGGCATCATGACGGTCAACCGTGACTACCTGGGAATGACTCCCTGCGGGATGAAGTTCACCACCCTGGCCGGCACCGTCGGCGGCGGGGTCATTACCCCGGGGTTCGTGGGGCACGGTAAGTACAATATCACTCAGAGGAAATTCCTCAGTGCGGAGGGCGGTATCCTGCGGCTGGTTTGGATGCCGAAGGTACTCAAAGAGGAAATCAAGGAACGGTTCGTCAAGAGGGCTGAGGAACTGGGCATGCCGGACCTCTTGGATAGAATAGCCGATGAGACCGTGGGCGAGACCGAGGAGATAATCCTTCCGTTTCTCGAGCAAAAACAGCACCCCGCCCTGACCATGGATCCCATCCTGGAGGCGTGAGGTAAA
>CAYFXP010000088.1:0-7956 GCA_964346935.1 uncultured Syntrophobacterales bacterium | reverse complement strand
TCCCTGCCGAGGTGGAGAGCGGTAAGATCGAGGCCTCATATAAGAACGGGGTCCTCAAGATTATCCTCCCCAAGTCGGAGAAGGTAAAGGCAAAGGAAGTAAAGATTAAGGTGGAATGAGCCACCTTCCTTTTTCTCCGGTCCTCTCTCCCTATTCTCGATACAAAAGCGGGATAATGAGCTGACGAACCAGGTATGCCCAGCCGATCAATGTTAACATCGTCGCAGAGATTGAGAACAGTGGACGAGAGGAGGTGAACCATTTGGATAGTTTAAGATACTTTGCTATAGGCCTTCTTCTGGCCCCCCTCATGTCTTCACCCGTCATTGCGGAGGGATTTCTCCTTGGGGAAGAGACGAAAGGTATAACGATAAGTGTTGGGGAACATACAAACCTCACCATAAGGTTTCGTCTACAGCCCAGATTGGACTTCGGGGACCTAACCACTAGTCGAGGCGGAGGTCGCTATGAGTCCGAAAGTGATCTCTATTTGAGAAGAACGCGCCTACAGTTTGAGGGAAGCCTGATAAAGAACCTTACATACGCTGTTCACCTATCCGGGGATAAATGGGGGAGAAAAGGCCAGGATGAGGAAATTGATCTCTTCTATGCCTATCTGGACTACAGGTTTCTCGATGAACTCTCGGTTCGGGCGGGAAAGGCAAATCTTCCGTATTCGCGTGTCTCCTTGACATCTTCCGCCAAACAGCTTCTCATCGAGAGGCCCGTCTCCACCGAGGCCGGAAAGAAGGTCTTTGACGAATACGAGCAGCCCAATCTCCTGCTCCACGGAAGATTTCTAGAGGGAATTCTGTCCTATAATCTAGCTTATGGCTACGGCTGGGAGGAGGGAAAGACCCTGAGGGCTGGCAACACCGTCCACAAGGCGAATCCTCTCTTTGTGGGCAGAATTGAATTGTCTCCTCCTGGCTGGATCGAGGAGAAAAAGAGCGATGCCCATCTGGGTAAAGGGAAGCACCTGACCCTGGGGGTGCACTATGCTATCCAGGACTCCATCGAGTACCGGGAAAATACCTTTGAGGAGGACAGGGACCTCTTCGGATTTGACCTTTCGGGCCATTGGAAGGGAATCACGGCGCAGTTCGAGTATAACCAGTGGAAGGAGGACTTTACCGATCCGGCAAAACGGAGCAGGGAACCGAGGGGGTGGTACCTCCAGGCGGGATATTTCATAAAAGAGATAAAAGGAGTAGCCATCAACCTTGAGCCCGCTGTGCGCTACGAGGAATATGACCAAGACTCCAACGTCAGCGACAAGAAAGAGAAGGTGTGGACACTTGGGGCGAATTGGTATGCCAAGGGGCATACACTGAAGATCGGTGCAAACTGGGCCCACACATCATTTGAGAGGGCGGCAACAGGCCGGCTGGCAAGGGATAACAAGAAGGACGTCTTCCAAGTCCAGGTCCAGCTCTATTTTTAGAATCGGCCATGGGAAAAGGGTGAATTCATGATCTTAATTGAAAGGAGGTGTACTAGTGAACTGGCTTAAAAAGAAGGAGTGGTCTCCTTACGTAGCGGGAGGTCTCGTGGGGTTCCTCAGCTGGTTTGCCATATTGACGGTAAATCCCCTCGGAGCCTCCACAACATTTGCCCGGACGGCTGCCATGATTGAAAAGATCTTCGCCCCCGGGCATGTGGGAAACCTTCCCTATTTCACGAAATATGGGCCAAAGATCGACTGGCAGTGGATGGTGGTGCTGGGCATTCTCTTGGGTGCCTTCATTTCCTCCAGGCTCTCCGGACAATTTGAGACTAGATTTGTCCCCCCCATGTGGGTAGAACGCTTTGGAGCGGGGAAGTTTCGGCGATGGGCTGTTGCGTTCGTCGGCGGCATTCTTCTTATGTTTGGGGCTCGTATGGCCGGCGGCTGACCCTCGGGGCATGGGTTGAGCGGGACCGCTCAACTAGCCCTCAGCGGCTGGATCGCCGTCATCTGTTTCTTCGTAGCGGGGATTATCACTGCTCAGCTTCTCTACGGGAAAGGGGGGAAGTAAGATGGCGCCATTAGTAACAAGCCTTGGGGGACAATTGGTTTTCGGCCTCATGACGGGGTTTCTCTTCGGCTTCTTATTGCAGAAGGGTCAGGTGGTCAAATACGAAAAGATCATAGGAGCGCTGCGGCTTCAGGATTTTACCATCATCAAGTTCATGCTCTCGGCCATTCTGGTCGGAGTGGTGGGCATTTACGCCATGAAAGATCTTGGGATAATCGAGCTTCACATCAAATCCACGGACCTTGGGGCAAATATCGTTGGGGGTCTTATCTTCGGCATTGGTTTTGGCCTCTTGGGTTACTGTCCTGGAACGGCTGTAGGTGCCATAGGCGAAGGGCGGGTAGATGCTTTCTGGGGAGGCATCCTGGGAATGATTGCGGGTGCGGGAGTTTATGCGGAAGTATATACTCTGGTCAGGGGCAACCTCCTCAAATGGGGGTCATTGGGAAAAATTACGCTCCCGGCCATTTTGGGAATTAACCACTGGATCATTATTGTCATCCTCTGGGTCTTTCTCGTCCTCCTCATGAGGTGGTTCGAAAAGATAGGCCGCTGACAAGATAATCCCGCCTGGAATAGCAGCCTGGTGAACCGGATAAATGGCCTTCTGCGAATTATTATTTTAACCTCAGGATTTGAAAGGAGAAAACCATGAGAACGTCGTGGCGTATCGGAAGCTTATTCGGGATCGATATCCGGATCGATTCCAGCTGGATCGTTATCTTCACCTTTGTCACCTGGGTTCTAGCATCGTTTTATTTTCCCAATCGTTTTGCGGGTTGGCCCCATTGGCAGTACTGGGTTATCGGAGTGGTGACCAGCCTCCTCTTCTTTGCCTCTGTCCTCGGACACGAACTCACCCATTCCCTGGTGGCCATGAGGCAGGGAGAGGAAGTGCGAAGTATCACGCTCTTCATCCTGGGTGGGGTGGCGGAACTCAAGGGAGAACCGGAAAGCCCCTTCAAGGAATTCAGCATGGCGTTCGTTGGTCCCCTCTCGAGTATGCTGATAGCCTTATGCTTCTGGGCCATATCACTTGCGGTTCGTGATTTCAGCCAGCCCATCTGGGCGCTCACCCGATACCTGGCCCTCATTAACCTCATCGTTGGGATATTTAACCTCATCCCTGGCTTTCCCATGGATGGCGGCCGTGTCCTTCGGGCCATTGTCTGGAAGGTTACGGGAAACCTGAGGAGGGCTACCCGAATTGCCTCCTCAACGGGTCAAGGAATTGCCTTCCTGTTTATCATGTTTGGGATCTTTCTGATCTTTAGCAGGGCACTCTTCAACGGCCTCTGGATGGTTTTCATAGGGTGGTTTATCCATAGCGCGGCGGTCAGGGGCTATAAACAGGTTGTCATGAAGGATATGTTGAAGGATATACGCGCAAAGGATCTCATGAATCGGGAATTCGAGACCGTCTCCCCCGACCTGGCCCTTCAAGAGCTCGTCGAAGAGCATATCCTCAAGAAACGCGAACGGGCTTTTCTGGTATTCGATAAGGGACAGCTCGGTGGCATCATCTGTCTGGATGACGTGAAGGCCGTGCCGAAGGAAAAGTGGGCGACCACGCGGGTTGGCGAGATCATGACTCCAACGGAGAAGTTGGAGACCGTCCTTCCCGAGGATGACGGGGGCAGCGTCCTGGCGAAGCTTACGGGAAGGAATGTGAATCAAATCCCCGTAGTCAAAGGGGGAAAGGTCGAGGGAATACTCTGTCGGAGCGATGTCCTGGAATTTCTCCAGCTCCGTGCGGAATTGGGGGCTTGAGGAGTCATTGGACAAAGGTTAAGGAGAGGAAGGACATATGGCATGCATCCCTTGCATTGGAGGCGCAGATTACTAAAGACCTTAAAGCTGTCGGAAACATTGGGGTTGCAAGGAATCCCGATAAATCCTCGCGTACAGCCCCAGCCTTCATTTTGGGTGGGTTAATCTAATCGATATTCGAGAATCTTGATTTTCATTTGGGTCTCAAGGTTGGATTTAACAAGCCTGAAACTGACTATTCAATTCTTGCAGGGATAGCGCTGAGGTTCTAAGGACGTGGTGGAATACCGGCTATTTCTCCGGTTCTTCCCATTCTGGTTTGCCTTCTACTCTTACCTCCTCCTCTTCCTCAATGGCACTCTTTATTATAGATAATTCTTGTACAAGATCTATGATCGTGATAGTCTTACCGGCTCCGGAATCCATATTCCATATCACTTCATTGTTGGAGAAATGTCCCTTTGCCGCCTCCAGTATTTTCTCAAAATCCTCCTTTTGGGTATGTTGATCGGGGTTTCTTTCGGCTATCGGCCGGATTGAGTTAATTAGCTGGTCCACTGTTCTTCTCAAGGTCTCTAAATCCATCTTCCATCACCTCTTCTGTATGATGGTCATTGAGTTCCCTATACTACAGCATATCGGTTTTATCAAACTGCGAACTGTTCTAATCTCTCCCCACCCTTTACTCGTATAGAATATATCGAAGGTCAAAGAACCTGTATTTAGTGAACAGTATATCAGAAACCATATGAATCAAGTCATTTACACCCCGGGGAGAGAGTTCTCCCATGTGTTTGGCCTCCGGCTCCTTAAAAAGGCCGACACAAAAATTCTTGACGTTGCGCTCATGTTTTCCCATACTATCGACACTAGGTTAATCCGGCGCTATAGCTCAAAATAACGAAAATAAGCAACTGTCCTTTGAGAGTCACCAAACGGGGTAAGAAAATGGAGGGGAAGGAGAAAAAAATCCCTTAACCAGAGAATTGCCCAGATTGATGACCGATCGCCGGTGGGGGAATCCGCTATCAGCTTGCCCTAGGTCCTGTCGGTTTCCAAGGAGCTCCAGCGAATTAGCAGGGAGGAAGTTCCCGAGCAGATCTGGAAGTATATATGTTCCGAGCTGGAAGGCGCTGGGTAGGGTCTTTCGGGGCAGGTAGGATCTTTCGGGCGGGAATTTTCTTCGGTGGCCTTGTACTCAGGTCTTAAGCAATAGAGGAATGATGCCTCTTTCGAGCATCCACTATTTTCCCCTCGCATTGCCTTTTTTCCTCGCTCTCCTGTTCCTCTTCGCCCTCCTCGTTATCCTGATCGAGATCCGTATCATCGAATACGCTTACAAGAGAATAGGGATCAACCATCGGTACATCTTCGCCTTGTTGCTGCTGTCCCTCTTGGGGAGCTACGTCAATATCCCTATCGCGGAGCTGCCCGCAGGCCACGTGCTCTCAGGCAAGGAAATTAGCTTCTTCGGCATGCGGTACGTCATCCCCATGGTTGAACGGTGGCCGGGGACTGTCATCGCCCTTAACGTCGGGGGGGCTATCATCCCCATCCTGCTCTCCCTCTACCTCCTGGTGAGGAATCGGCTGTATGGCAGAGGCCTGATAGGGGTAGCTATCGTGACGATTATCGTCCACATGACGGCCTATCCCGTCAAAGGGGTTGGGATTGCCGTACCGATTTTTATTCCCCCTCTGGTAGCTGCTGGTGTGGGCCTCTTGCTCTCTCGGAGGTTTGCCCCTCCTCTGGCCTATATCGCTGGGAGCCTTGGGACCTTAATCGGCGCAGACCTCCTGAACCTCGGCGAGATCAAAAGGCTCGGCGCCCCCATTGCCTCCATTGGAGGGGCCGGGACCTTCGATGCGATTTTCCTAACGGGAATTCTGGCCGTTTTGCTGGCCGGCTTATTCACACCGAAAAGCAGCCGCCGTTGATATATTGTAGTAGTCAACAGAAATGGGCTTACAAATTTGAGTGAAAGGAGCAGGTACAGGAGATTGACATTATTTTCAGACCTGCGAGTATTGATCTAAAAAGGCTGACGAGCTGAAAAGTCTCAAAGGGAGGATAGCCATGATGGTGCACCAATTCTTCGTAAAGGGTCTCGCTCACAGCTCTTACATGCTCGGCGGTTCGAAGGCCTGTGCAATAGTCGATCCACAGCGTGATGTACAGATTTACCTGGATATGGCCAAATCATTAGGTATGGCGATTACTCACATCCTTGAGACACACCTGCACGCCGACTTTATTTCCGGTCATCTCGACCTCGCGGAGAAGACGGGGGCCAAGATTTACGCGCCAAAGGCCGGAAAATGCGCATTTGACCATGTGGGGCTTTCGGAGGGTAACAGCTTCGAGATCGAGGATATGGCATTGAGCGTACTGGAAACTCCCGGGCATACCCCTGAGCACATCTCGTATGTCGTAACCGACAAAGCACGGGGAAATGAACCGGCGGGCGTTTTCTGTGGAGATACCCTCTTTGTGGGGGATGTGGGGCGGCCTGACCTGTTTCCGGGAAGGGCCAGAGAACTGGCGTCGAGCCTGTTCGACAATTTGCACGAGAAGCTTCTGAAGCTCCCCGATTTCTGCGAACTATATCCTGCCCACGGGGCCGGATCCCTCTGCGGCAGGGCCATGGGGGCGAAGAGGACGAGCACCATCGGCTACGAGAAGAAATACAACAGTGCCCTGCAGATCAAGGAACGGGAGGAGTTTGTAAAATTCCTGACCACAAATATGCCGCCGGCACCGGATCACTTCAGGCGCTGTAGTGCCATCAATGGAAAGGGGCCCACTCTGGTACGGAATCTTCCCCTCCTAGAAGAGTTGGATCCCCGAATCTTCAACGAAAGGGCAAAAGGCACGAATACCTCGGTGCTCGATGTGCGCAGTTACGACTCATTCGGCGGCCACCACATTCCGGGGGCTTATCACATTGACTTCGGCGGAAATTTCGCCACATTCGCGGGATGGGTTCTCCCGCCGGATTCGAGCATTCTCTTGGTAACGGGCGATGGCGCTGAACCCCAAGAAGCTGCCGTCTGGTTGAGACGTGTAGGACTTGATCAGGTCGTGGGCTACCTCGGCGGCGGCATGTTCGCATGGGCAACGGCCGGCCTTCCCACCGGGCACGTCGAACAGCTGTCTGTGGAGGAACTCCATAAGATGAGCACCGGGGAAGGTAAAATGGTGATGGTGGATGTGCGAGCACCGCGTGAATACGAGGGATTTCACATACAAGGGGCTATCAACATTCCGGCCCCAGATCTGAGGACGCGATACAAGGAGCTCGATCCGGATGTTCCAACCGCGCTCGTGTGCAGCACCGGACACCGATCGAGCCTCGGTGTCAGCATCCTGAAACAATATGGATTCAAGGACGTATTCAATGTGGCCGGAGGAATGACCGGCTACAGCGCCGCAGGCTACGGTCCTGAGTGTCCCATGTGTGTCGCTCCTCACGGTCCCCGTTTCCTGGGAAAAACCACTGAGCAATAGACGGAATACCGCATCATTTGAGGGGTGGATGAGAATGAAAAAGATCGCCGTATTCTCGCTCGTTCTTCTGGCAAGCTGCGCTACGAAGCAACTAGGTAAACCCACAGTCGAAGATACCCAAATAATGCAGGCTCCTTTTGATAGGGTTTGGACAGCCACAGTCTCCACCTTTGCGGAAATGGCATTGCCCATTGAATCAATGGATAGGGGCAGCGGGTTGATTTCTACGCGATCCGTGAGATTCACAGGCGGTTGGGCCGCACCGAAAGAAATCGATCAGGTCGCCCGAAAGCCCTCGGTCTTTCTAGGAACGTGGTCGGCGGGAAGATATACCCTTCGTGTTTTTGTGAGGCCAAATGGGAAAGATTTCACAGAGGTTAAAATCACGACTCACATTGAGGCATATGAGGATTATATGACGGGAAAATGGCATACCTGCCATTCAAAAGGGGTTATTGAGAAGCAAATCTTTGATTCGATTACATTGAAGCTCGGCCAAAAGAAAAGGGATTAGCCTCAATCGCCCAACCCCTTGAAATCCCTTGGAGGCGGCGACCGGATTTGAACCGGTGAATAACGGTTTTGCAGACCGTCGCCTTCCCACTTGGCTACGCCGCCATGGAGCGGGAAACGGGACTTGAACCCGCGACCCCAACCTTGG
>CAYFXP010000087.1:0-9367 GCA_964346935.1 uncultured Syntrophobacterales bacterium | reverse complement strand
AGGCTTTTATACGGGATTGCTATACCACTTGTGGATAGATTGGAAAAGGACATTAGTGAAATGGTAACAAAGGATACTATTATTCAGGTAAATGGCGACACAGGAGAAATTAGAATGGTTTCATACTATTTAGGTTAATCCGAACATTCTGAGGGTCAAATTTTCAGTTAACCTAAGCCTCCCAAATACTGATAGGATGAGCGGTTCTTTCTCATCGATGACAATCACCTCGCCTTTCCATATCCCATTCAAGGCAACTAAGGTGTCTGCAAATAGTGTAGTATCCCAGTAATAATTTGCATAATTTACGCAATCGCACAGCGTCCAGAACTACAAGGTTTTAAATCCGAAATTTGAATTTCGTGCTTCGAATTTTGGATTTTGACATCTCAATACGTACTATAAGTTTGGGTGCGATTTTTATGAATCACTTTTGGGACGTGACACTAGAATACTATCCCCAACGTATCCCAAACATATCCCCTTGCCTTTCACTCCAGGCAGGGTCTATCACTTCAGTCTGAAACTGCACTTCGCCGTCTTTTTGCCGTACCTTAATAATCCTTAACCAGTTGACATCGTCACGTTCAGGATGATCCTCCCTGTAGTGGTCCCCTCTGGTCTCCTTTCTCATTTGAATTGCCCTGGCCAGAATCTCGCCCACCAATACAAGATTCCGCAACTCCAGGGCGTCGATCGTATCCTGTGTCGTTTCGACGTTCAGATCGGCCAACCGGTTCTCCCTGATGTCACCAATTTCTCTCAGTGCCCGATCCAGCAAGTCCTCGTTTATATGAACTAACATTGTCTCCCAGGCGAAGCGCTGGAGATCGTTCTTCACCATTGCCGGTTTCTCCGATCCCTTCATCTCGCCCAAGGCGTTGATCTCATCAAGCAATCCCTTCACCGTAATTTCTCGAGGTTCCGGAGTTTTCTGCTCCGCTGTTTCTGCCGCTGCATGCCTTCCCGCTATTTTGCCAAACACCTGGGTTGCCGTCAGCATGTGTCCCGCCATTCTATTGGCCCCATGGGGTCCTGCAGCTGTCTCTCCTGCCGCGTAGAGTCCTTTCACACGGGATTCAGCATTCTCATCGATAACGATCCCACCATTAGAACAGTGAAAGCATATGTTAAATTCAATTGGCTCTTCCAAATACCCGACGCCGCGGTAGTAGAAGTACTCGCGCCTCGGCTTCACAAGAGGGTCAACGACTCTGGGGTCGGTCAGGTCAACATACAGAGCGTCATGTTCGTTCGCCCGGCCTTCCTTTGTTTCGATGACCGTTGCCACATCAAAATATCTTGATGCCGTATCACGCGCACTGAAAGGTCCGTGCTGTGCTCTTTGCTTATATACGTCCTCAAGGGTTATCCCCTCAGGCAGGTACTTAGGTATATATTCCTCGCCCAGAGCATTGGTTATTTTGACGTACGGTACGAAAAACCAGGCACTGAAGTGATTTATCGTGGGATAAATGATACCAGGGAAAATCTGTTTGAACTCAAAGTTCATCAGTTCCGCGCCCGCTCTGTATGCTATAGCATAACCATCCCCCATAGTACACGCTGAGGTCACACTGTGTTTGAACAGGTTTCCTTTGCCCCCAGTGCCAAGAATCACGGCGCCCGCCTTGATGACCTTCAGCTCACCTGTTTCCTCATCTATGGCCACCGCTCCCGCTATTCGAGCATCTTCCAGAAGCAGATCAATGACCATAGTATTGTCCATAATATGGATACCGCTTTGTCGAATCATCCGTGTGAGGCCAAAAATAACGGGAATGCCGTGGCTCTTCATGCCCCACTGTCTGGGTATAATTTCGCGGCTCCAATCCTCCACAAGAGGACGCATGACTTCATAGGCTTGCTCCGCCAGAATCCTTGCGAGCTTGCGATCCGCCATGCCCAATCCCAGTTGAATAATGTTGGCGTAGTCCTTCTCCGAGGTCAGGGGAGGCGCGCCTTTAGGATCAAACCCCTGAATTCCGGGTATCCCGGGGTAGGCGAGGCCGCCACGATCGGACACGCCACCAGCAGTTGACCCTGAACCCCTGACACCGATTGCCCCGAAGCTCCCCTTAACGGCAAGAATCACTGTGGCACCTGCCATCTCTGCCTCCAAAGCAGCCCTGCAAGCGGCCCCGCCTCCGCCAACGACCAACACATCTGTGGTCATTGTTTCAACAGACGTCCTCATTTCGATCCTCCTTAGCATTCACAAATGGCGCCGTTTATGTCAGAATCGGCGAGTGCTGTGGCCTACACATAATTGGGCCAGATATTCATCAGACCTCGTATTCCGTACAGTCCAAAATACTAGTGTGTCAATTCTTTTTCAACAGCCCCTCTGGTTAATCCCATCATCATTTTCGCCTTCCCCTACGGCTGTTCAAACATAGGAGTTATTATCCGCCCGGTCCTCCCTGTCAATTCTATCGATTAGCGTTTGCAATCTTAAATGGGTCCAGGGTTGTCTTAACCGGACGCTTCGGTCAAGGTGCTCTATTTCCTCTCCGGTTTAAACATGCCAACCTTCAACCCCATCTTACCTTGATTATTGTTAAATCGTGGGAAAAGGCAAAGAAGGGAAGACGAATAACGGGCCTAAGGGAAGCGGCTGGAAAAAGGGCCGGCTGATGCTCCCCTCAGGCCCGGAAAGCGGAATGGAAAGGAGGTGAAAAGGAGTTGGGTTGGAATTGTCCCCTTCCGATGGATTTCCCGCTTTCGTAAGAATAAGGCCGCCTTTTATGCCAAGGAGAGATAAGCTCGAATTCTTCTAGGGTATCAAGGGCTTTTTTGATGAACCCCAGCCATTAATAAAATAAACCACATAATAGATATTGGCGTTTTGCATTAGACAATTTTCGCACAACCTGTTGAACCTATGCTGAGAAGGGAAAGGACGGTCACATTTAAGGCAGCTTCTCATTTTTTGACGGGTCGGATATTTCTGTCTGCCCTCGGATCTCCCTTTCGGTTTGAGGACTATTTCCATCTCAAGGCTTAGAATTTGGATCAGGCTGTATCATTATTGAACGCCATTATGGACCTTCCCTTGCGGAAGAGGAGCTCCAAAAGAGTCAGAATGGCCGCAATTACGAAAAGAAACAGGACAGGAAGAATGTATAGATATTTCTTCATGGCTGATTTAATTATCATTTACTAGCACTTAATCTGATTTACCTAATTAAAGGGCATTTTTTGTGCCAAGTCTGATAAAATTGGGTTAATTGTATATAATTTGCTGAAATCATTTGATTATTTAAACATAGAAAACCATAAAATAGGCTATAAAATAGGGGAAAATTGGAAGCGAAAGGGAAAAATGTGGCAATAATTTTCCACTATCATTTTATATAAAATACAACCATCTAAAATATTTAATTTTTTAAAAAAGTGTTTTTACCGAAATGGGAAAAGTTTTTACCCTTCATCGGGTGTCAGATCCGATCAAGTTCTGCTTGAGACTGGGCATAGTCTAATGGCTTACTCGGTGATTCGGATACAGAAGGTAATAGGCGGACTGAATATCAAATAGTGGCCGTTACGTGTTATTCAACCAGATATTTGAACCTCCTGGTAAATTCCTCAGGCCTAAGATTTGCGGCTGTAGCGAGTTTTTTTACCTGCTCTCGGTCCCGGAAGTCCTCGGGCTTTAGCCTGATCATGTATTCAAGGGCTACCTCGTATGATTCGGTATTGGTGTCCACATATCTTACCGTGATCTTCCCCGTGGAAGGGTCTATCATTTCGCTCAGGGGAATAGGGGTTAGCTTTCCCTCCTGTATATTAACCAGAGCACCGGACCCTCCCTCCAAGAAAAACCTTACGGCGCCGAAGCCCAGATCCCTCGCCAATTCACTGTCAAAGGGTATAGGAGGGGCACATCTCAATTCGTATCCGATATCCTTTGTCACCGGCGTAGGGATCTCCTGACCCCTCTGCTCAAATCGCCCCTTGATCTCGTTCTTTGCGATCCTGCCCAAGTCAAGTTCTGCCAGCCGTATGTGGCCGAACTCATCCCGCTCTATGTCACCGAGCTTCTCTAGCTCATCTGGGTTGAATCGTTCTGCCAACCCCTCCGCCAGAATAGCTACACCATCGTCCCTTCCACTGCTCTTGCGCTTAATCATGGCGCCCTCCAGAATATCACAGAGGTTTTTGAGGCTGACATGTTGGTCCTTGAATTCTTCGCTGATAACGGTCAACGTCGCGCCCGAAGCCTTGCCTATCCCGAGGGCAAGATGTCCCGCTTTCCTTCCCATAGTTACCACGAAGTACCACCTTCCCGTCGTCTGCGCGTCCTCCATGATATTTTGGACAAGGCTCACCCCGACGTGTCTGGCCGTCTGAAAGCCGAAGGTAGAAGCGTTTGCCGGAAGGGGTAGATCATTATCGATGGTCTTTGGCACATGGGCGAGCCGAATTCCCCCTCTCAATTCCCGCTCGATGACGCTCGCCGTGAAAGCGGTGTCATCACCACCAATGGTAATCAGGTACTCGACCTTGAGCTCTTTCAGGGCCTTGATGACATTCGTAAGTTTCTCCTTGCTCTTGCTCGGATTCTCCCTCGAGGTCCTGATAATGGAACCCCCTGAGAGATGGATCCTGGATACATCGGGTATTCCTAATGGACGTATATGCCTCGTGTCTCCGCCCGCCAGCCATTTGAACCCATCGTAGACGCCGATTACTCTTAGCCCGTGGTTTATCGCCTCGATGGTCGCGGCGCTGATTACGCCGTTTATCCCGGGTGCGGGACCACCGCCGGCTACAATTGCCAATGTCTTCTCTGTAGTAGGTGACATGCCGTTAATCCTCCACTCACGTGAGAATGCTCGGAAAGGGCCTTTTGATATCGGCAGTAATCGCGTATTTCTTCGCCGTCTCAAGGGTATCATGGACATTGAGTTTCTCGAAGAGCAGGTCGAACTTCCCTTCCAGTTCCCCGCTGAGCCTATTCCTGAGTTCCTCCGGCATAGTCCAAATTCTTTCCTTGAACGGTCCGAACGCTTTTTTTCTCGTTTTATAGATGAATTGTTCTCGGGTTTGGTCAGGCTTCCTCTCATCGGCGTGTCTTTCCTCAATGTAAGCATAGATATGGTCCCTCAGTTGAGCGGGGAAGAACTCGCTGTCATACATGATATTTTGAAAGCCTGTCGCCAGGTGTATTTCGGCTGTGTCGTATTGAGGGAAGTTATTAAATGCCTCATCGGGAAGGGTCGACGCGCCGTGTTGAACCGTTCCCGCCAGACCATACTCTTTTCTTGCAACATCCGAAATATCCGAGTGCACGGTAAAATCCAACTTCACCTCGGCTATAGAACCATCCGGCAGGGGAACGCCGCCATGGCTGCTTCCCGTCTGAACGCTTATTTTACTGATCCCCCTGAGGTTTTTTCCTCGCTTTCCTAGCTCGTGTCTATAACCCTCCATAAAAGCCCGGAATTCCTCGATCGTGCTGTTTTTACCGCCAACCTCCCCGATCTCACCGCCGATTGAAATGGTTATACCAGGAGGCTCCAGCGTTCTGATATAGGCGGTGAGCTCTGCCGCAAGCTCGAAGTTGAGCCGCTGCTGTTCGTTCACATCACCTTTGGAGAGATCAACGAGGGTCGATGTGTCTATATCAATGTTGTAAAAACCGGCGCCAATGGCCTCCCGGATAATGGCCTTCACCGCGTCAATCTCCGAAACGGGGTTCTCGCGATAATCCTTCAAACGAACCTGGAAGTGGTCTCCCTGAAGGAATACCGGTGCGCGGTAATTCTCCCTTATTGCGGCTCCCAAGACCACGGTCGCATATTCTGCCGGCCTCTGTTCGGTATAGCCGATCTCGCTGCGAGCTATCTCGAAGATGAGGGCACCTATGTGTTTTTTGAGGGCCGATCTCATCGCGGCCCTGGTGGCATCGTATGTCAGGCCCCTGATATTGATGGCGGGCACGGTAAAACCGCTGACCTCCCCCTTGGCCATCGATTCATAGAGGCGACGGATTGAGGCAGGTCTAATCCCAAGATCGCGGGAAATCTCATAGATTAACCACCTGGAGGCATCCCTGATATCATAGTCCTCATTGAAGGCGGCATTATAGACGAGCCGGTCAATAGCCTCTTCCCTCAATCGTCGGATATTCAGTACCTTCGTATCGGTATGAGCCCCGAAGTCGACTATGCCACTAAGTGAATCTCGCAACTCTTTGATATTTCTATATCTCATTTTGAAAGCTCCTTTCTGAAAAACAGGGCGATGGTCGGATAATCCACTGCCGAAAAAACGGGGGGTCATTCTGGACGGAATCCATACGAGAATGTACTGGGGATTATGTTACGAAATATAACAATGCGAAGAAAAGAGTTTCAAGGCAAGACTCGGGGGAGGTGCCCGTTACTTTGCGCGGACGAATAATGGCCTAATCAACCGCGTCGGGTACTTGATTTTTGACTTTCCTTGACCTATGTTTTCGCCATGCCCGGTCCCCTGAAAGTGACCTCCTTCAAATGCATCTATCCAAACAAATAGGAATACCATGCCTGATACCCCCGAAAAGGGCTATTACAAGAGCATTATGCGCCAGATACGTCGGTCTCGCAGGACCGTCACGATCCTTTTCACCGATGTTGAGGGCTCAACCCGCTACTTTGAGGCCCAAGGGGATACGAGGGCTCGATTGATGATCGACCTGCACAACCGGCTCATCTATCCAGTGATTAAGCGGTACCGCGGCAAGGTGGTTAAGACGATTGGGGATGGCGTTATGGTAACCTTCAAATCGCCGGGAAATGCCTTGAGGGCTTCCATAGGGATTCAGCAGATCCTGCAGCAGCGGCGTAAGGAGGACAAGAGCTTCCGCCTGAAAGTGCGCATCGGTATTCACACAGGCAAGGCCCTGGTTGAAGACAAAGACGTTTTCGGGGATGCGGTAAACGTGCCTGCCCGGGTGGAGAGCTATGGTAAGGGCGGTGAGATCTATGTCTCGGGCGGTACGGCCTCAAACGTGAGTAAGAAGAGCTTCAGTTTAGTCAGGAAAGGCTCATTTGTGCCCAAGGGTAAACGCAGATCCGTGACGATCTACAGATTGCCGTGGAAAAAATACCCGAGCTTGATTGACGGCATCAGAGAGGGTGGTCTCCTCCCGGTGGTGGAGCGACAGAAGTTTGAAGTGCTGCTCTACTCCCATGCCAGCCTCGACATTCTCTATTTTTTGTTCCTCGAGTATTTCCGCTACCTTTTTGCCGACTTCGAAAGCCTGGCCTTGCTCTTCCTAAACCCACGGCTGATCCTCGAAATTCATATCGCCATTCCAATCGGCCTCGGAGCTCTGGCAGTTGCTGCTTTGCTATTACTCATACGGCTAAAAACCATTCCCCATGTTGCCTTGGGCCTTTTGAAGGGCTGGTTTGGCTTTGCGATTGGATTCTTCCTCTTTTTCGTACTCACGCACTATTCCCAACTCGAAATTGGCCTCGGTTGGAACGAAAGGCTTTATCAATCGCGCCATCTTTTTGTGGAGGTGCAGGAGGATGGGACCAGCGTGCACAAGAGGCCATCCGAAAACGCCCCCATCGTTCGAAGGGTTAATGAGGGCGACATTTTGCTCCTGGCCGATGTCGCCGAACGGAAGGGTATGAAATGGAACAAGGTCCTGGTGGGCAAGGGGAAATACGGCTGGATTCCGCGTATTGTCCCCGCTAAGTTCGGCGTGCCCGAAAAGCGAATCACGGTTGCCCATAAATTCTCCGTCAGGAATCGGGATCTCTATGCCCTGATTGCAGGCCTCCTTGGGTTTATCTGGGGGGCGGTGAGCTTCAGGATTCGGCCCGCCTGATTTCGACCCGATAGAAAAGGCTTATCAAAGGTAACGTGGTCTATTTCCGCCGCGCTGAACGGAGTGTTTCTGTTTCCCGGAGGTTGAGTTCAAGCGTCTCGGGATTGAGCACCACCCGATAGACCTCCCTTGCCCGGTCAAGACTTACGAATCCGTCGATGACATCCTCGCGCACCAGCTCGGGATCGCGTTCCTGTGGCTGGTAGAAGCCTCCACCGCCGGGGAGTTCAAGGGTGACCTTTTGGTCGGGCTTGAGGATGTACTTGGTCTTGGCATGCGGCACTGTATCATCATCCAGGTAGATGTATCCCTTCGTACCATTTAGCCCGCCGGCGAAACCTTTTGCCGGGAAGCGGATGCGGTCGTACATGGGCGAGTGTTGAGCGGGATGTCCCCCGCGCACTTTGAGCACCATTCGCTGACCCAGCCCACCGCGAAATTTGCCGGGTCCGCCGCTATCCTGAATGAGCTCACGGCATTCTATGAATATGGGGGACACATTTTCCACCAGTTCAACGGGAACACCGTGAATACCGCTGGGGAATGCGGTGGCCGAGAGGCCATCCTTGTTTGGACGCGCGCCGGTACCCCCTGCGGAGAAGAAGACGTAACAGAAGTGTTCGCCGCGTTGGTCTATCCCGTCGAACTGGGTATTCCAGAGGCCCTGGGAGCCCTCGGCGATGACCCGGTCAGGGATAACATGGCTGAGTGCCCCAAAGACCGCGGCCGAAAGGAAGTGGCCCAGGATGTGCCGCGCTCCCACTGGGGCGGGACGCTGGCAATTGAGGATACAACCATCGGGCGCAATTACGGCGATGGGGCGGAAGCTCCCCTCGTTATTGGGGACCTCGGGGCTTACCGAACACTTGATGGGGTACGTGGTATAGGCGTGGCAATAGCTATAGACCACGTTGATTCCCCGGTCCGACTGGGGTGAGGTACCGGTGTAGTCGGCGATCATGCGGTCTCCTGCCACAGTTATGGCGAGCTTGACCACGATGGGCTCGTCGAAACCGTCGACATCTATTTGATGATGATAGGTTCCGTCGCGAATGGACCGAATGGCTTCCCGCATGGAGCGCTCACTACGTTCGACGATGGCGGCCGAGAGGCCGTTCAGATCGAACAGCTCATAGTCCTCCATCATCTCCACCAACTTCTTGCCGCCTACCTCGTTGGCAGCAATCATCGCATGGATGTCGCCCAGCACTGATTGAGGGACGCGGACATTGGCCCGGATGATCTTGATGAGTTCCTCGTTCACTCGCCCCTGATCCACCAGCTTCATTATTGGGATGGCCAGCCCTTCCTCGTAGACGGAAGTCGCGTCGGCACCGAAGATGCGGCCACCGATGTCCATAACATGACAGGTATTGGCGAAGAGCCCCACGACCCGTCCTCGGTGGAAAACAGGCGTGACTATGGTTAGATCGTGGTGATGCCCGGAGGCAAGCCAGGGGTCATTGGTAACGAGTGTGTCCCCCTCTTGCAGGACATCCATTGGGTATTCCCTCAGGAAGTGGCGCACGGACGTGGCCA
>CAYFXP010000086.1:0-19861 GCA_964346935.1 uncultured Syntrophobacterales bacterium | reverse complement strand
TCCTCCTGTTCCAATTTATGAAAAGCCTCCCTTACCGGGGTCCTGCTTGTTCCTATCTCGGAGGCCAATCGTTCCTCTTTCAGCCGCTGACCTGGCTTCACCTTTCCCCTGAGAATTGCCTTTCGAAGAGCCTCATACGTTTCCTCACGGAGGGCCCTTCTCCTCGTTACCCGTAATCCCGAAAGGAGCCTTTCCATGCCAACCCCATTTTTGGATACAGTATCCAAAAAACTTGCCCCCACTATACGGGACAGCCTTAATGCCTGTCAAGGAAATTTTGGGACATCCCCCAAGGGTGGGACTGTGGCCGCCTCAGAGCTCTTGAAGAAACCGGAAGAAGCTTCCGGGATCTTGCTACTATTGAGCAGGACTATGCCATCCTTTTTGAGACCTTGAGAGCGGCGAACGAAGCTATCAGGATTAGGCGAGCATGCCACTGTTTGTCTGCCGCGATGGATCCAGGATGATTTTACATCCCTTACCGGTTCTTATGAGCTCAACGGCTTCCACGAAGTCAGAAAGGGGTTTAACATGTGAAATGATGGGATCGATCTTCAGGAGTCCCTTCTCGAGCATGTTTTCCATCTTGATCCATGTCTTAAACATTTCCCGTCCATATATTCCAACTATCTTTGCTTCCTTAAAGACAACGTCGGGACCCAGGTTTATTTCTAGAGGTGTTGATGGTAAACCAATAAGCCCAACTTCCCCTCCCTTCCTCAAGTATTTAAACCCTGGTTTATAGCCTCTACATTTCCTGATGCATCAATAAAGACGCCAACACCGACACCGTTGGTCATATTCAATACCTCCTCAACGATATCTTTCTCCATGAGGTTAAGCGGTACGTCATCTCCAACTATTTTCGATAATTGAAGCCTTTTATTTACCACATCTGTGGCTATAATGGTCGAGGCCCCAATCGCTCTTGATGAGGCTACAGCGAAGAGCCCCATTCGACCGCATCCAATCAGCGCAACATTCTTCCCGGAAACTTTCACTTCCAAGCTCGTTCTCAATACCGTGCCAAGTGGTTCAAGCACTGCGCCAATTTCAAAGGAAATCGATGATGGAATCCTACGCGCACATGGTGCCGATATTTTGGTATATTCTCCAAAGCATCCATCAGTGTGAATACCATAGAGTTTTAGGTTTCCGCATATATGCTGTTGTCCATTCTTGCACTGGTAGCAGTTTCCACAGGGAATATGGGTTTCTCCAGCTATATGATCCCCGGGTTTGAGATCTCTTACCGCTTTTCCCACTTCTACAATCTCCCCCGAGAACTCGTGACCCATTATTAATGGGAGTTTTATTCCTGCATTCTCCGCCCATGAACTCCACTCAAGGACGTGTAAATCCGTCCCGCAAAGGGCTGCGGCTTTAACCTTTGCGAGAACATTTTCCGGGTTTAATTGGGGTATGTCCACCTCCACAAGTTGTGCACCTACTCCCTTCTTTTATTTCACGACGGCAATCATGTTTCCCCTCCTCATCTGATTCCCTTAATCAAGAACGAAGTGCCGCGAACGTCACCTCACTTCCTCGGCGTTTTATCATATCATACGCTGAGAATAATACCCTGCTTGGTATGCCTCCTCGCTCTCCTAATTTCCCAAGGAATGTATTACCCTCGATGAAGAGAGCCAGTAGCTCGCCCTGAATCGTAAAATGGAAACGGACATCGAGGTTGTGTACGCGATAGGTGATGTTGTGGGCGGCTAACGATTAAGGACCGTTTTCACTCCCTCTATAATGTCCTTTTTTTGGGGAAGGACGTAGTTTTCAAGGACGGGACTGAATGGGATCGGGACGTCTTTGGCCCCGATCCTCATGACAGGGGCATCCAGGTGATCGAATAACTCCTGGCCAATTCTGGCTGCGATCTCAGCACCAAAGCCGCCGGTCAGACACGCCTCATGGGCGATAAGCGCCCGGTTCGTCTTCTTTATGGAGTCCCCGATCAGCTCAAAATCGAAAGGCTTCAAGGTCCTTAGATCAATAACTTCTGCCTGAATGCCCTCATTTGCCAGTTGGTTCGCTGCCTCTAGGGATAAGTAGGTCATCCTGGAATAGGTGATGATGGTGATATCGGTACCCTCTCTCTTAATATCTCCTTTACCAAGAGGAATGAAGTACTCTTCTGCCGGTACTGGGCCAGTCTGGGCAAAGAGTTTCTTATGTTGAAAGAAGACAACAGGATCATCATCCCTAACCGCACTCTTGATGAGCCCTCGCACATCTCCTGGTTCTGCCGGAACCACCACTTTCAGCCCCGGAGTGTGGACAAACCAGCTCTCCAGTGACTGGGAGTGATGGGCCGCTGCAGAGAGGCCACCGCCATCTGGGGCCCATATAACGACGGGAATCTTGGCTTGCCCTCCGAACATATAGCGAATTTTTGCCGTTTGATTGACAATCTCATCCATAGCAGTGGTAAAGAAATCAGCAAAGTGTAGATCGACGAGGGGTCTCATGCCGGTTAAGGCTGCACCCACACCAGCCCCCACTATTGATGTCTCCGATATCGGGGTGTCAATCACCCGGCCAGGAAATCTCTTGTGGATCCCTTTGAATTGTCCAAAGATTCCATCATGGGCAGTCAGGTCTTCCCCAATAATGAAGATGGTTTCATCTCTTTCCATCTCCTCGGCCAAGGCTTCAGCAAGGGCCTCGGTACATGACATGATTCTCTCGGCCATTTCTCCCTCCTTCAGGGGTTCGCGAAGAGGTCTTCCAAGGACTCTTCCGGGTCTGGAAGGGGGGCCTCTTGGGCATATCTTACCGCCTCTTCAATCAGGTCAGTCACCTCATCCCTGAGATCTCTATCGAGCTTATCGGTAAGAACTCCCTCCTTTTTCAAAACCCCTTTAAAGAGCTGAACTGGGTCGCCCTTCCTTTGAAACTCTCTGATCTCCTTTTGTGTCCGGTACTTCTGAGGGTCTCCCTCGAAATGTCCCCGGTAACGATATGTCTTGTTCTCCACGATGCTCGGTCCTTTCCCCTCCCTCGCCCACTTGACTGCCTTGCTCACAGTCTTCCTCACCTCAAGGATATCGTTGCCGTTGATGGCATAACCAGGGATTCCATAAGCAACGGCACGTCCCGCTACCGATCCCCCTGCGAGGGAATAGCCTATCGGTGTGGTGGACGCATAGAGGTTATTCTCACAGACAAAAAGGACGGGAAGCTTCCAGATCGCCGCCATATTGGCAGCTTCATGAAATGTCCCCCTGTTCGCTGCCCCATCCCCAAAGAAGACAACTCCTATCTGATCGCTCTTCCTTAGTTTAATCGAGAGGCCTGCTCCAATGATAATGGGGAACCCGCCACCGACTACCCCGTTAGCGCCAAGGATGCCGATGGAAAAATCCGCAATGTGCATGGACCCTCCTTTTCCCTTACAATAACCAGCCTTTCTGCCAAAGAGCTCAGCAAACATCCTCCTTGGATCGGCACCCTTGGCAATAAGATGACCATGTCCTCTATGGGTGCTAGCGACGTAGTCATCGTTTCTCAGTACCGAACACGTCCCCACTGAGGAGGCCTCCTCGCCGATGGAAAGGTGGATGAAACCCGGGATGAGACCCTGTGCAAACAGCTCCCCAGCCTTCTCCTCAAAGGCACGGACTGTCAGCATCTTTCTGTAGAGATCCAGCTTTTCTTGTTTCGTTGTCTTCACTTCATCACTCCTCTTCTTTAAAAATGAATATGTTCATTTCTACCTCTGGATCATAACCCTTGGCTATGCGGATTCCCTCCACCTGAATAACCATTAACTCACAGGTGATAAGTACCGGATTTCCCCCTCTTACCAAATGACCAGCGTGGACATGCCCCTCTTCATCGCTCACTGCCACATGCAGGTGGGTGGCGACTTCACCCCCCTTCTTCCAGGCCGAGTGTGCCCTGAGCTGAGAGGAGCTCCAAAGGGCCGTTAATTACCCTGGGATCGCTGTACCCAGCGCCAATCTTTGTTGTCTAACGGTACGACGATCATGAACGATGCCCTTTGAAGGCTCCCAATGCAGGAGGTGATTGCGCCACTTTTGATACCCAGGCTCTGACATGCTTCCTCGATTCCCTCTATAAGGTCAAAGCCGGGAAGCACTCTGATAATAAGGGATGATAAGGGCACGCGATGATGCATTGCCTTCGAGAATTATTGGCTGCCTATTCGTTTTCATGCTTTCACCCTAAGAAAAGAGGGGGATTTTCACGGGATAGTTTCCTAACCCCCGCCCAGCGTCACGCGGGGAAGCCACAAAATTATCTCAGGAAATACGATACAGATGAACACCCCAAGCCCCTGGAGGGCCACAAAGGGTATAACGCCGCGATAGATATCCCATGTGGTTATTTCGGGAGGGGAGGCTCCCTTCACGAAGAAGATAGCATAGGCAAAGGGAGGCGTCAGAAAGGACATCTGTAGGTTGACACAAACAAGCAGTGCAAACCACAGAGGATCAAAACCCAACGCCGTAACTACGGGCAGGAAAATGGGCACGATGACGTACAGCAACCCTTGCCAGGAGATGAAGAAGCCCATGATGAAAAGTATGAACATCATGGTTGCCAGTATGAACCACCTGCCCAATGGCAGGGCAATCAACAAGTTTCTTATCAAGGTGCCGCCACCTAAATAGAGAAATACGGCATTAAACATACCGGCCCCTATTATGATAAAGAAAACCATACACGTGACGATCAATGTCGTATGCGCAGCCCCCTTCACGTTTTCTAAGGTTAACCTGCGATACGCCGCGGCTACGATCATGGCGCAAAATGCACCCACACCGGAAGCCTCGGTGGGAGATGCAATACCGCCGATTATAGACCCCAGCACGGCAACGATAAGGAAAACGGGTGGCAGCATATGGAGCATAGCGCGCTTCAGAAGCTCGAATCCTGAAGCCGTTCTCTCCTGGGCCGATATGGCCGGTGCTGATTTCGGCTGAAGCCAACATCTCAAAGCTATATAAGCCAAGAACAAAAATGAAAGGACGAGGCCCGGGAAAAGGGCCGCTGCGAAGAGCCTTGCCACGGATAAGTTCGCCATCGGTCCATACATGACCAGCATAACGCTTGGAGGAATAAGGATCCCCAAACTTCCCCCGGCGCAGACAACGCCCGTTGCCAGTCCCTTATCGTACTTTCGCCTGAGCATGGCGGGAACTGCGAGCAAGGTCATGGTGGTCACCGTCGCGGCGATGACCCCCGTGCACGAGGCGAAAATCGTGCAGGTAACCACCGTGGCGAATGCGAGCCCACCCCTCACTGGACCGAACAATTCGTACAGGCTTTGATACACTCCCTCTGCCACACCGCTCTTTTCCAGTATGGTCCCCATAAAGACGAATAGAGGAACGGCAATGAGGATTTCACTTTGCATGACGCCAAAGATCTTCAACATGGCCATGGGAAAAGTCGAAAGGCCCTGGTACATCAGCCCGAATACGACGGCAAGAAACATCAAACCAAAGGCAAGGTGTACCCCGCCGATAACCATGATCAGGAGGATGGTGAGCATTATAACGGCGGCAAGCTGTTCCGGGGTCATCGCTCTTTCCCTTTCGTAAGGATCGATATGTTGCGAATGAGTTCAGCCAGACTCTGGAGGCCCAGCAGGAAAAATGCCACCGGGATGATTGTCTTGCTGGGGCCGGAGGGGAAGAACCAATTGGTCGTCGAAAGCTTTTCCCCGGTGCCCCAGGCATAGGCCGCAAATTTGACGCCCGCCCAGGTAAGGAGAACCATCACGAACAGCACAACGACGGCATACAAAACGGTATCGAAGATTAACTTGGCTCGTGGCGATAGGATGTTGTAGACGATGTCTATCCTTATGTGGCCCTTGTGAAGAAGGGTATAGGCTCCTCCTATCATAAATTGGGCACTATAGAGCATCCAGCAGGTGTCATAGCCCCATCCTGTGGGTGCATTGAATAATTTCCTCTGCACCACCTCGTAAATCACCACCGCCATAAGGGGAACGACTATCCAGACACAGAGGATACCCGTCCATTGGCTGATCTTGTCAATATACCTCACAATTCTCATAACTGCTCCTTGAATAGAATGCCAAACCACCCCCACGAAGGAGGGTGATTTGGCACCGACCAAGCCCTATGGAGCCAGGTCTTTAATCGAACTTTGACAGGTCATAGTAGGGTTTATACTTTTCTATGAACTCCCTCTGCGATTGCCACACCTTAGCGAAGTAGGGATCCTTCCTCGACTTCTCATCCAGTATTTCAAGACCGAGCTTCCTGGCTTTGGCCTGCTCCTCCTTCGGGAGCTTCGTGGTTTCAATCCCGTACTCCTCGATCTTCTTGTTAAATTTAATGGAATCCATCCAGAACCGTGTATATCCCTGGAACGTTGACGCCATAGCAGCATTTTCAACGATGGCCTTGAGATCGTCGGGTAGTGCCTTCCAGGAAGCAGGCTTAATTACGAGCTGGAATATATTGTTCGACATGTGCACCGGAGGCCCAAACCGATACTTGCAGACTTCATGGAGTCCCAAGGTGTAATCCACAGAGGGCTCCAGAAACTCAGTGGCATCGATCAAGCCTCTCTGCAGCGAGGGCAACACCTCTCCGCCCGGAAGCAATACCACCGAGGCGCCTAACTTCTCCCAGAGGTCCATGCTGAGGCCGGCAGCTCTGATCTTTAATCCTTTAATGTCCGCCAAGGTTTTGATGGGCCTCTTGGACCAAATTTCCTCCGGAGGGGTCAAGCCGAGAGGAAAGACGATGATCTCATTCCCATACATCTGCTGCTGCAGCTCCTTACCTCCCCCACCGTACATCCATATGATCAGGTCGTTGAATTCCAATATGCCGGCAGGCAGGGTGTAGAAAAGGTCCCCCGCTGGATATCTCCCTTTCTGCCATGCGGGGGTGTTCAGCCCAAAATCGAGGAGCCCATCGCGCACGGCGTCATATACTTTTGTCGGGGGAGCAATCTCACCGGCGTCATGCAGATCAATCACCAATCTGCCCCCACTCATCTTCTCCACATTTTCCTTCCAGAGGACGATGGTATTTTGGCCCAGTGGCGAGGCTATTCCAAAGCAGCTTTGCCCCTTCCACGTTATCTTCTTGGGCGCCGCATAGCTTAAGCCCGCGGTTATTGCCAAAGCTACGACTAACACTATTAAAACTGAGAGCTTCTTCTTAGACATTGTATCTCCTCCTTACATGTTTTATTTTCTATACAGTTACCCCCTACCTTAAAGCTCCACTCCCCACCTCCTTTCTCCATTGAATGGTCCAGCTTCCAATCCCCCCTTCCCCTTTCTCCAAAAATCTCAGGAAAGCAGAAAATAGGGATTCTCGAGCAACCCCTTCACCCGTTGGAGAAATTGGGAAGCAGTAGCCCCATCCACAATCCGGTGATCCGAAGACAGAGTCAGCCATGCAATGGGCTTTATCGTGACCTCCCCCTTTTCAACTACGGGCTTTTCGGCTGTCCTGCCCACCCCGAGGATGGAACATTCAGGGGGATTGATGATGGCATTGAACGTATCGATTCCAAACATCCCCAGGTTGGAGAGGGTAAAAGTTCCCCCCGTTACCTCGTCCACGGAGAGCTTCCCACTCCTGGCCTTTTGGGTCAGGTCCCTAATAGTCATGGCGATTTCTGTGAGGCTCTTCCCCTCGGCTGCACGGACAACGGGGACAATCAGCCCGTCCTCAATGGCCACGGCCACCCCGATATTGATCCCCTCCACCAACCGAATCCCTTCCCCCTCAATCCTGGAATTGATGATGGGATGGTCCTGGAGGGCACGGGCTGCAACCTTGACCAGGATATCCGTTATGGAAAGGCGAACCCCAGCCTTTCTCTCCACCTCCTCCAGGAGCTTCTCCCTCAACTGGAGTGTGCCCGTCATGTCGGCCTCTACGCTGAGAAAGAAGTGGGGAATGTTCCTGGTGCTCTCGCTCATCCGCTGGGCTATTACCCGCCGAATCCCCTTTATGGGGATGACCCTGCCGGGAGTGGCCTCCTTGGCCACGGCGGGAGGAGCCTCCGCCCTCTCTTGAATTGCCCTTATCACGTCTTCCTTGACGATCCTCCCCCCCGGCCCACTCCCCTGGATGACCGTCAAATCGACCCCCTCTTCCCGCGCTATCCTGCGGGCCAACGGTGATGCGAAAACCCGTTCCCCTTTGGCCGGAGTTGATACGGCCTGTTGAACCGCGGGAGCGGCCATTTCGACCACCTCGACTTCTTCCCTCTCAAGGGCTTCTATATCTGGCAGCTCCTCATCACCCCCTCCAATCACCGCAATGGGCGTCGCCACGGGAACGACTTCTCCCTCTCGATGGACGATAACCCTCAATATGCCCGAAGCAGGAGCCTCATACTCGTAGGTAACCTTCTCCGTCATGATCACGAGCAGGGGCTCCCCCTTCTCCACCCATTCCCCCTCGGATTTCAACCAGGTCTCAACGGTGCCCTCCATCATGGTCAATCCCAACTTGGGCATCACTACTACCGTAGCCATAGATCGTCTCCTGCTTCTCTCATCCCTTCATGATGTGAATAACCTCCCCCATCAAGTCTAGCGAGGCCTCAAAAAAGGCTTCCGAATAGGTGGGATGGGGAAAGACGGCCGCCCCGATCTCCTCGGCGCCGAGCTCATTTTTCATGGCCAGGGATGCCAGGCCAATCAGCTCGCTGGCTTGAGGCCCAATTATGTGAACCCCCAATATCTCCCCGTATTTCTTTTCCATGATGATCTTGACGACCCCCTCCTCCTCCCCGGTGGCAACAGACTTCCCGGAGCCCATGAAGGGAAACTTTCCAATCTCGATCTCCCCCTCACCTTCGGCTTCCATCTCGCTCATGCCGATGGAGGCCACCTCGGGATCCGTATAGATAAACCTGGGGATGAGGCGATAGTCCAGCTTCGTGGACCTCCCCGTGATGTGATCGACGGCAACGACCGCCTCAGCATAGGCCTTATGGGCATAACACCCCCTCCCCAAGACATCCCCTACGGCGTATATTCCCCCAACAGAAGTCTCCATGTGAGAGTCCACCGTGATGTATCCCTCTTGTAGCGGAAGGTTGACCTTATCGATGCCCAAATCCTCCACCTTCGGTCTTCTCCCTCCAGCATAGAGCACCTTTTCGACCCTTATGGCCTGACTCCCCTTCGGTCCCTCCAAGGAAAGACGGATCTCCCCGCCATCCATATCGATAGCCTTAACGTGCACGCCTGTGAGGGTCTTGATCTTCTTGGACGTTAAAACCCGCCTATACCGCACCGAAATCTCGCGATCCATCGCGGGAAGAATTCGATCCTTGGACTCTACGAGGGTCACTTCCGTTCCAAAGCCCGCAAAGATGGTTGCGAATTCAACGCCCCTTTTACCCGCCCCGATAATGGCCAAACTCCGCGGGGCCTGGTCCAAATCGAGGGCATCGTCCGTGCTGAGGATGTGATCTCCATCGATATGGACGGGAGAATCTGGTGCAGGGACAACACCGACCGCGAGAATCACCGCCCTGGATCTCAAGTCCTGATGGGACTCACGCGCACTTCGGACCAATACCCTCCGGGGGTCGACCAAGGAGGCCGTTCCCTTGAACAGCGAGATACCATGGTGAGTCAGGAGGGAAGTGACACCGCCGACGATTTTCTCGACTACCTCTCGCTTCCGAGCCATCACTTTCTGAAAGTCTGGTCCAATCTTTTCGACATCCATATCGCAGAGGCTGGCGAGGCGGGGAAGACACTGGAAACGAAGAACATCGTGAAGCAGGGCCTTGGTAGGAATACACCCTCGGTTCAGGCATGTCCCCCCGATCTTATCCCTTTCGACCAGGACGACCTTTAACCCCCTCTGAGCGGCTCGAATGGCGGCGACATAGCCCCCGGGCCCTCCGCCGATGATGGTTACGTCGAAGTCCGTATTGTGAGCCAATGCCCCCGACCTCTTATTTTTGGGTAGGCACAATACTAGTACAAACCAAGTATCAGTGTCAAGGAAAACTTAGGGCACATGACTAAGAGGCCAATGGCCTAAATAGCAGAAATAAAAAAGACTTTGCAAATAAAACCTTTTTACTCCCTCCGACAGAATCTAAGGAGATGCCCCATTGAAGGGGGATTTGTTCGATGGTAATAAATACCTCTCATCCACTACCTGCATGAGCCGTTGAACACGGATATCCCTTCTGGTAAAATCCGAAATAGCTTCGAATTGGAGGAATCACCATGGGCGGAAAGGACTACTATGAAATCCTGGGATTGCGAAGGGGTGCCCCCGAAGCCGAAATCAAAAAAGTCTATAGGAAACTTGTCCTCAAATACCACCCAGATCGAAACCCCGGCGATAAATCGGCGGAGGAACGCTTTAAGGAGGTCAGCGAGGCCTACGCAGTGCTGATGGATAAGGAGAAGAGGGCCCAATACGACCTCGGTCAAAGAGGGGATGCGGGTTACAGGTTTCACTATACCCAGAGGGATATCTTTCAAGACATGTTCAGGGACCCCAATGCAAGCAAGGTTTTCCGAGAGCTTTCTAAGGAGTTCGAAAGATCCGGCTTTCGATTCGACCAAGATTTCATTAACCATGTCTTCTTCGGGGGAAGGGGATTTGTGTTCGGCGGATTTTTCTTCGGCAGCCCCATCCTTGGACGGAAGGCATTCCGCACCGACTCATCGCCCAATCGCTTCTTCGAGCATACCATGATGGAATCGGTCTCGGGAAGGAGAAAACCCCAAATCCACCAAGATGAGGGAATATTGGCCAAAATCGGCCACAGGCTAAGCCAGTATCTCCTCGGCACCACCTCCAGAGAAGATTCCGGCCACAGGAAGGGGGGAGATATCCAGTACACCATATGCATCTCCCAAGAGGAATCGGTCAATGGGATGAGGATCAAGGTCGCATACTCCAGGGGTATGAAACAGGAGAGGCTGAGCGTCAAGATCCCGCCCGGCGTCAAACCAGGGACAAAGCTTCGGCTTGCCAACAAGGGATTGGAAGGGGGAAATGGAACCTTGCCGGGGGACCTCTACCTCCGTATCGAGGTGTCCAAATAAGGAGGAAAAGGGGTCACATCCTCTTCAATACCTCTATAAACCATTCAGTTGCATCCAATACCCGTCGGGCTTCTTCCTTACTAACCACCTCCATCTTCCTATAGTTCTCCATCACCGGCTCCATTGCCCGCAAATGGCCAAAACGATTAAGCATATCCCTCTTTGAAGGGGCAATATAATTGTGAGCGAGCAAGATCGCCTCGGCCGCTGAGAAACCAGCACTATAAGCCTTAATGAGGGAGATATCGTATGCCCCCTTTTGGAAGGCTTTTAAGGCATCCACGTAGCTCCGCTGCGATTTGAGCTTATTGCTCTGGATCAGAGTAGCAAGAGTAGCAAGGGAGATGTCCATATGAGATCCCATGCTCACTTCTCTTTGATGCCAACTTCATTGATGAAATCCCGGGCTCGACGTAACGCCTTCTCCCGACTGCCGAAGGCCCCGCGTCGATAATATGACTGATGGCCAGACCGGGTGATGAGGACACAATCCCAACCATCCCTCCTTTGAAAGACGTTGGCGCTCCTTGGGCTCGTGAGGAAACCACTCCCTTGAAGGTAAAGGCGGGTAATAATGTAAGGGGGCGTAATCAACTCATATCCGTTTAGATGGTCGCCATGGGAGTGATGATGGGAGAACGCCATAATGACTTCGGAAAATTCCACACATTTTCCATGGACCCGTTTACGGTCCCATCTCCTTGACTTAAGCTCTCGGATTAACCGCTCCTCCTCATGGCGCCAATAGGCCAAATCCATTGCCATCAAATCCTCCATTAGAGGAATTTTCCCCAATGTATCACCCTCGATTGGAGAAATCAAACCCCTCCCCTTTTAACCGAAATGGCAATATGGAATAGGGCGTTCGAAACGGCAGCCTCCTCGCACTGGATGGGTAGTCCGCTTTTGCAGTAGATTTCGCTCACGGACAACGGCTTTCACTTGTGAAAACCATAATTTCATTTATAAACAATATGTTATGCAAAAACCTCTTAGAAAATTTGGGGAACTTCGATCCTCCCTGTTATTGACATAGCGGGATCATTTATGATAGAGACCACTGGGAAAAAAGAAGAAACCTTATGGGGGTGTTGAGATGGACGTTAAGAAAATCGGTGTGGTAGGGGCAGGTGCTATGGGCAGCGGCATCGCCCAAGTTGCGGCTCAAAGCGGATGTACCGTGGTGATGCAGGATGTGGCCAATGAGTTTGTAAAAAAGGGAATGGCCTCCATTGAGAGATTTCTGACCAAGGGAATCGAGAGGGGAAAAGTCACTGAGGAACAGAAGGACGAGTTGTTGAGCAAAATCGAGGGGACAACCCGAATCGAGGATATTGCGGATGCTGATTTCATCATTGAGGCGATCTTTGAGGATTTGAAGGTCAAACAAGGCGTCTTCGAGAAGCTTGACGGCCTCGTTGGCCCTGAGGTCATCCTCTGCACGAATACTTCCTCTATCTCCATCACGGAAATAGCTTCGGCTACCAAGCGTCCGGATAAGGTCGCCGGAATGCATTTCTTCAATCCAGCGCAGATCATGAGGCTCGTCGAGGTTATTCGAGGATACTATAGCTCCGATGAGACCGTTGAAACCGTGATCGATTTGGCAAAAAAGATGGGAAAGGAGCCCGTCGAGGTGAAAAAGGACTCCCCGGGTTTCGTGGTCAATCGCATCTTGATGCCCCACTTCATCGAGGCCATTAAGATCGTGGAAGAGGGCATTGCCACCGTCGAAGATGTGGACAAGGCTGTCAAGTTAGGATTGAACTATCCCATGGGTCCCTTTGAGCTGATGGACTTAACCGGCAACGATATCGGATACCACGTAATAGAGTACCTCCATAATGAGCTGAGCAAGGAATTGAAATGGTCCCCGCCGAACTTGCTCAAGACCCTCATCCGAGGCGGGCGTTTGGGGAGGAAAACAGGCGGTGGGTGGTACGACTATGAGGGATAGGCGGACCGGTCGTCCCTAGTGCAAGAATTTCCGCCTGAGGAATTGACCCGTATAGGATTGTTCGCAGTCCATTACCTCCTCTATCCGCCCCGAGGCCACAATGCTTCCCCCATTGCCTCCGCCCTCCGGCCCAAGATCGATAATATAATCCGCCTGGAAGATCAAGTCCAGGTTATGTTCGATTACAACCAGGGATTGGCCTTGACCCAACATCTTATCGAAGGTCTTGAGCAACGACTCGATATCGGCCAGATGCAGCCCGGTGGTGGGTTCGTCAAAGATGAAGAGGTTCTGCGACCCATCGGCATCGGCGATATAGTGGGCAAGCTTCAGCCTCTGGGCCTCTCCGCCGCTTAAAGTACTGGTAGGCTGCCCCAGCATCACGTATCCGAGTCCAACATCATAAAAGACTTGGAGCCTCGAAGCGATCTTCTCATGCTCCCGGAAGAAGTCGAGGGCCTCGTTGACGGTCATATCGAGGATGTCGTGAATGCTCTTGCCCTTATAGTGAACGTCGAGGATCTCGGGGCGGAAACGCCTCCCGTTACACTGTTCACAGGTTACGGCCACATCCTCCAGGAATTGCATATCCAAAACCACTACTCCTGCGCCCTGGCAGCTTTCACACCTGCCCCCGGGGACGTTGAAGGAGAAATGTCCAGCTTTCAATCCGGCCCTCTTGGCCTCCCTGGTGTTGGCAAAAAGGTTTCGGACCTCCCCGAACACCCCCATGTACGTTGCTGGGTTGGATCTGAGGGTCTTACCAATGGGGGATTGGTCGACCATGATGATATCCTTAACTTGATCTAGTCCCTCTATGGCCCCAAAGGCCCCCCTTTCGTACCTGCCGTCATAGACGCCCTTGCCTCCAGCATAGAGCACGTTATTGACCAAGGTTGTCTTCCCTGCCCCTGATACCCCCGTTACACAGACCATCACTCCCAGGGGAACCGCGACATCTATGTTTTTTAAATTGTTTTCACGCGCGTTCCGGATATGGATGAATCCCGTTGGCTCTCGCACTACCGGCTTTTGTGTTAGGTTCTTGGTCTGGCTCAGATAGCGGCCCGTCATCGAGCCCTTCTCCCGTAGTAGCCTCGAGTAGCTTCCTTGAAAGACCAGGTTTCCGCCCTCACTTCCGGCTCCAGGACCGAGGTCGATAATCTCATCAGCTTCATGGATAATGTCAGGATCGTGTTCAACGACGACGATGGTATTCCCACCATCCCTCAGCCTCTTGAGGACTTCGAGCAACCTCCAATTGTCCCGCGCGTGGAGTCCAATGCTCGGTTCGTCAAGCACATATAAGGTATCCGTGAGGGCGCTCCCGAGAGCCCTCGCGAGCGTGATTCTCTGGAACTCCCCGTTACTTAGAGTCCGCGTCTGGCGATGGAGGGTAATATAGCCCAATCCCACGTGACAGAGGTACTGGATCCGATTCCTAATCTCCTTGAGTATCCTCCCAGCAACCTCCGCCCTTAACGGATCAAACTCCACTGAATCGAAGAGAGCTCGAAGGTCCTCAATGCTCATTTCGCACAGTTCTGCGATGTTCTTCCCGGCAATTCGAACATTCAAGGCCTGCTCTTTGAGCCGGGTCCCACCGCATCGTTCACAGGCCGTGTAGGCCCGGTACTTGCTCAGAAAAACCCTCACATGGACCTTGTATCGTTTGGTCTCCAGCCACTGAAAGAAGTCCTCGATTTCAGCAATGACTACATCCTGTTGTTCCGGGGATAACTCATTGAAGGGCGTTCCCATTGGAACGCGATTGCTTCGGCAAATCTCCCGCAGGTAGTCATACATTTCGTAATAGGCCGGTGAATTCCAGGGGGCAATGGGTTTCTCCTTAAGGGGCTTACCCTTATCGGGGATGACCTTATCCAAATCAACACCAATGACCCTGCCAAACCCCTGGCACGCGGGGCACGCCCCCACGGGGTTGTTGAAGGAAAAGAGGAGCGGCTCGGGCTCGGGAAACTTCCTGTTACATCGGTTGCAGATGAACGCCTGGTTGAACCTGATCTGTAAACCATTGTTTGCAACTACCTCAGCCACTCCACCCCCTTGGACAAACGCGGCCTGCAACGCCTCGGCCAATCGCCCTTCATCCCCCTCCTTAACCGCAATACGATCGATCAGGAGGCGCAGGGACCCCTTGGCCCCCAACTCATCGGGGGATAAGGAGGTAATATCCTTTACCCCGTCATCGTCCAAAATTCTGAAAAAGCCCGCCCTGACCAATTGCCTCACTTCAGGTGCGGGGTCCAGGGGTTTTCGGATTTCCCGAGGGGAGACGATATTGATTCGCTGACCAGCACATTCGTCCATAATTCGTCGAACGGATGAGTGAACGGTGTCTGTAGATACGATTTCCCGGCAATGAGGGCAGATTGTATCGCCGACCTTTGCAAAGAGGAGCCGGAGGTAGTCGTACAGTTCCGAAGCCGTGCCCACCGTTGAGCGCGCATTCTTGACCGTATTCCGCTGCTCGATGGCAATAGCTGGTGGGATGCCCACTATTGCATCGACATCGGGCCGATCCATTCTCTCCAGAAACTGTCTGGCATAGGTAGAGAGGGATTCGATGTATCTCCTCTGGCCCTCGGCAAAAATGGTATCGAAGGCCAGGGTAGACTTCCCCGACCCCGAAACCCCCGTTATCACCGTGATCTTTCCCCGAGGGATGTCGCAGTGGATATTCTTCAAATTGTGGGATCGGGCCCCTGCAATCCGAATGAACTTATCCGTCATCTCCTTTGAAACCCATCGATATCTTACCTAGACTTATATCGGGGCGTCGTTGTTTAACCTCGACAATTATACCACGAAAGGACGGCCAGCGGCATTTCCCCCTTGATGTCTCCATATGTATGTAATACGTTAGCGGTGGCTCACGGGAGGATTGTTCCCTGGCCAGTTCGGGAAGGAAGCTATTTTAAACAACCGCCTTTCCTCGAGGCCTACTCATGTTGCTCTCCACGATTCGGTGGGCGGGAAGGCAGGTAGCCCCTTGAAAAGAAGAGTCTTCATCGTCCTCTTCTTCTCCGTTTTTTCATCCATGTTGGGGATTGGAATCATCGTTCCCCTGCTCCCCATCTATGCCGAAAGCCTGGGCGCATCCGCCCTTTGGATCGGCGTTATGTTTTCCGGATTTTCCATATCCCGCTCCATCTTCATGCCCATTGTGGGCCGATGGTCGGACAAGAGCGGAAGAAAGATCTTCATCGCCATTGGCCTTTTCATCTACGGCATCAGCTCTCTCGGTTATATCCTTTCCGACAGCGTGGCGGAGCTCGTGACGGTTCGCCTCATCCATGGCTTCTCCGCGGCCATGATCATTCCCATTGCCTTTGCTTATGTCGGGGAAATTTCCCCAAAGGATCGGGAAGGGAGGTACATCGGTATTTTCTCGGTATCCCTCTTTGCGGGCATCGGCCTAGGACCTATGCTGGGAGGCCTTTTGAAGGACCACTTCGGCTGTCCCCCTCCTTGCCTACGACACCCTCGGACTCACTTCTTCCCAGATCGGAATCATCCTATCCTCCAACATCCTCTTGACCTCCATACTTCAGGCTCCCTTTGGCTATGTGGCGGATCGGTTTACGAGAAGGGGCCTCGTATTCTGGGGGAGCCTCTGGTTTGGCCATGGTATCGCACTGATCCCCCATGTCAGGAGCTTCGTCCAAATTCTTGCCCTCAACATCGTCTTAGGATCCATGGGTGCCCTCACCCTCCCCGCGGCCAACGCCCTGGTCGTTGTAAAAGGAAGTATGGCATGGGGGCATTGATGGCTATCTTCAACATATCCATGAGCATGGGATTAGCAACCGGGCCTATCCTTGGAGGAATAATCGCCGACCTAGGTGGAGTGACACCCATTTTCTATCTCGGGGGGCCTACCGGAGCCACCGGGCCCTTGTCTTCCTCACGGTTGTGGCAAAAAATAGAGCCGTCCAACTCGGCTAAATCAGCATGGTTCGTATCGGTATGAGGATGCATTCAATGAGAATCCTGATAGCCGTGGTAATTGGCATTGTTGCCATTTCCACCGCCTCTATCTTTATCAAGCTCTGCGATGCCCATCCCTTGGCTATAGCGGCCTATCGACTCGGCTTGGCCTCTTTATTCCTCTCCCCCTTTGCCCTGAGCCGAAAAAGGTACGGGGAGATTCTGCGAGGGCGATGGAATCTCCTTTTCCTTACGGGGCTCTTTCTCGGCTTTCACTTCATCTTTTGGATCGCCTCCCTCAAATACACCTCCGTGGCCAGCTCCGTGGTGATCGTAAGCACTCACCCCATTTTCGTTGCATTGGGATCGCATCTCCTTTTCTACCCATGATGCAATGGGAGATCTCCTCGCCCTGGGTGGGGCGATAATGGCCTCCGCATATCTCATCGTTGGCCGCAAGCTCAGGCAGGAAATGGACTTGTTGTCGTACATCTTTCCCGTTTACTCCGCGGGAGCGCTTGTGGTGCTCATCATCGGACTCGCTGCGGGGGTCTCCTTCTTCGGATACTCGTCCCGGACGTACACCCTTTTTCTCATGCTGGCTATTGTACCCCAATTGATCGGCCATTCCACCTTCAACTGGGTCCTCAAGTTCTTTTCGGCGTCCACCATTGCCGTTCTCATCTTAGGGGAGCCCATCGGTTCGACCCTGCTCGCCTACTGGATCTTGGGCGAGACGCTGAGTCCGTGGAAAGGCGCGGGTGGGATCTGCATTTTGGCTGGGATCTATGCAGCAATGAGGGGCGATATGGCGCGGGGGGCTATGATCATTAACAGGAAAACAGGGTAAGCTGTTTCCCCGGGGGAATCCGAGCCCTTGGAATTGCCCTTCGGACCTTCGAAGGCGAGCAGAGCTCCCCCATCATATCGGGGTTTTTGCACCCGCAGATGGCCGTCGAAATACCGGAGGCCTCGGCAATGGTCCTAATCCTCCCATATCCATTTTCCCTCAATTTCTTGGGCAGGAGCTTTGTCTTCGTGGACATACCCACCTCTACCCAATCCTGGCTTTCGAAGCAGCTATCCAGCAGCTTCCGGTGAAGGGACGGAAGCTCTGAGCTGAGCTGTTTTTGGATGGCCGGACGAAGATGCAGGTAGCTGAGGGAAGCCCTCCGAATCCCTCGCTGGCCTAAAGACCGAAACAGGGCCTCCAGCTCCTCTTTGGTATCGGTGACGAAGGGGATGACGGGGTCCATGCGTACCTCGGTATCTACTCCGGCCGCCCGGAGCCTCTCGACATTCTCAAGTTTCTCCGCAGGCGATGCGGCGGCAGGCTCGTAGGTCCTCCAATAGCCTTCCCCAAGGGATACAATTCCGATTTGAGCGTGGACCTTTTCTCGATATGCCCTGAAGAGCTCGATAAAACGCTGAGGGATGAATCCCTTGGTGAGAAAGGAGATGTCGATTCCCCACTCCAACAGGATGACCATGGTTTGGTACGTAACCCCAAGGATATCAGGATGCGGTTGAAAACAGTCGGTGGCGGTGTTGAAGATCACTATGCCCGGAAGCCAACGGCGCCTTGCGCTACCCAATTCCCTCCGGAGTAACTCATGGAGGTTGATGAAAAGATAGACATCCCCCTTTGCCGGGGCCGTAGAATACCCGCGAGCATAGCAGTAAGCACAAAGGAGCCCGCAACCCTGGGTAACGTTTATCGCATATGCACCCCGCAAGCACCCGAAAGTGCCGACCTTGAGGACTCTGCTCTTCTTCTCCCTGTGGATTACTCGGAAGGACATGGAATCATTAGCCCAGGATTTCCCTCAAAAATATATGAAATCGCGGTTTATTGCAACTATTTCGTCTACTGTTTTTCAGGCATTGTCCTGCATTGCAAGAAAGGAATTTCTCATGCATTTTCGCACCATTAACACGCCGAATCCTCCGCGAAATTGAGTTGACAAATCCCTTCTCCTGTTCTATAGTAGCCTCGAATCTGCAGAAGGGGGGTGATGGAACCGTACATGAAAGAAGGGAGTTATCACCATATTCACAATTTATTAGGGGGGTGATCTTATGAAAAAGTTGTTCGTCGCCGGTTTTTGCGTCATCTTCGCAATGACGCTTCTTTGCAGCGCGGTGCTGGCCGATGAGACCATGGGTCGCATCAACAAAATGGGTAAACTCCGCGTAGGGTGGAGGGAGGGTTCGATACCCTTCGCATTCATCGATCCCAAGGTGGGGAAGCACGTTGGGTTCTCCGTCGATATGACGTACCTCCTGGCCGAGAAGCTCTCGGAGCACTTCGGCAAGAAAATAGAGATCCAACCGTTCACTGTTACCCCGAAAACCCGTATCCCCATGGTGGCCAATGCGACTGTAGATGTGGAAATGGGTTCAACCACCTACACGCAAAAGCGTGAAGAAGTGGTTGATTTTAGCTACATCTTCTTTTTTTCGGAGACTACCTTTCTCGTTCCCAAGGATAGCGATATCAAGACGATTGACGACTTAAACGGAAAAAGGCTCGGGGCCGCCAGAGGAACTACCAACTTGAAGGCCATTGAAGACCAAGTTGCAGCGGGGAAATATAAGCCGAAGGATATCGTTGTCGTGGAAACTCATCCTGAAGGATTCCTCGCCTTGAAGGGCAAAAAGGTCGATGCCTACTCAACGGATCGGAGCCTGCTGGAAGGCCTGAGGATGAAGGCCCCGAACCCCCAAAACTGGAATACCGTGGACTTCGCCATCGCCTACGAACCCTACGGCTACATGATGAGGGAGGGTAATTCCGATATTAGGGACTTCGTCAACAATACCATTGTATGGGCGATCAAAACGGGCAAGTTCTTCGAGCTGTACGAGAAGTGGATGGGCCCGAAGGG
>CAYFXP010000085.1:0-27069 GCA_964346935.1 uncultured Syntrophobacterales bacterium | reverse complement strand
ACTCCGCCCTTATGAATCGTGCCGATCCCATCCAGCTGGTAAGCCCGATGACGATCATGATGTTATACATGCTGGCCGGCAGAAGCGCCACCACGGTGAGCATGCGAAAGAAGACGGGAAAACAGAGCATGATGTCGATCAATCCCGTGATGAGGACATCCACCGAAAAGAGGTTGACAGACAGCCACGAGAAACCCATGGGAATCGGACGTATCTGCTTGGAATTCTGCATTCGTATCAGCACGGGCACAACAGCAGCGCCGAAAAGCAGCATAACGATTCCAGCGGCTGTTCCCCCCAAAAAACTGCCAATTGCTCCCCCGCCGAGAAGAAGGCAAGCAAGCAAATGCCCCAGGCGGATTTGGCTATGGCCGTAATAGCCCGCGATCCCCCCGAGGATTACTCCAATAACCACGGCTATGCCAACGGCGACAAATCCCACTGTCAGGGAGACCCATGCCCCCTGAAGCATTCGGGAAAAGACATCCCTTCCCAGGTCGTCAGTCCCGAAGAGATAGATTCCTAATCTTGCTACTTCTTCTGGCTTGAGGGTCTCCAGGTTGGGTTTTGATAGCGGGGGGCGAAGTTTCTCCTGAAGTCTCACGAGGGCGGGATCAAAGACTGGATCTCTTCCGCTTGTCAGGAAGACGCCAGCCACGGCGACCAAAAAAAAGATGATAAAAATTACCAGCCCCGCCATGGCAAGACGATTCTTCTTAAAAAGGTGCCAGTTCTCCTGAAATAAGGTTCTTCTCGGTGCCTCTAAGACGCCACCTTCCGGAATTTTTTCATTTGTTTCCATCACAGCCGAATCCTCGGATCGACGACCATGTAAAGGAGATCCGAAATGAATGTCCCAACCAGCACCAGTATGGCGGATATGAAGTTGACCGTGAGAATCACAGGGTAGTCGCGGGCCAAAATGGCCTCATAGGCCATACGCCCCATTCCCGGCCAGGAGAAGATGGACTCAATGATGATCGACCCCCCGAGAAGGCCGGGCAGGATCAAGCCGAACATGGTCACAAAGGGCAGCAGGGCATTCCTGAGGGCGTGTCTGTAGTGAACCTTTTCGGCCCGCAGCCCTTTTGCTTTAGCCGTTCTCACATAGTCCTGGCCTTCTACTTCCAGCATTTGATTTCGTACGTACCGGGAGAGTACGGCAATACCTCCCGCTGCGAAGAGAATCGAGGGGAGCAGCAGATGCCACACCCGGTCCATAAGGGGGGTGAGCGTTCCCTTTTGTGAGAGGCCGAAGGTTTCCATGCCGATGACCGGAACGTGAAAGCGGGTCACCACAAAGATGATGAGAATATAGGCGAAGAAGAACCCGGGTATCGATATGAGGAGATATGCCAGGAACGTAGTGCTCCGGTCATAAAAACTCCCACGACGGATTGCAGCATGAATCCCCACGGGAAAGGAAAGGGTCCAGGTGATGAGCGTTCCCAGGATAAACAGGGGAAGGCTGTTGAGAAATCTCTCGTAGATCTTCTTCAAGACGGGACGGTTGTCCTTCCAGGAAACACTCTTCCCGGCCAAGAGATCCCGGTAGAAGTAGAGGTATTGTATATGGAGGGGTTTATCCAGGTGGAATTCCTTTCGGAATCGTTCAAGAACCTCGCGCGTGAACTTTGGGTTCAGGGGATCAATCTGGCTCGGCTCTCCGGGGGCCAGGTGAATAATGAGAAACGATATTACCGAAACGAAAAAGAGGGTAATGAGTTTCTGAATGGCACTTCTTCCGAGAAAGGCTCCCATCCCTTATCCCTCCATCTCAAATCTGGGAACTTCGGGGAGTTTTATCCATTTATTGAAGTAGAAGGTGTAATCCCCCGTCTTTGTTGGCTTGATCCGGCTGTACCGTACCTTTCCATCGGGATCTATATCTTTGATGGCGATACGTTTGTCCAAAATGGCGGTCCATTTCCCGACGTAGAGAAAGGTGTACGGCTGTTCCCTGGCGATGATCTCATGGAGCCGGTGACAATAGGCCACCTGTTTGTCATGATTGTACTCCTGCCGGATCTTGATGATGAGATCGTCCGCTCCATCGTTCCGGAAGCCCACGAAATTGAGCTGGTTAGGTCCAATCTGGCTCGAGTGCCAGATTTGATAGAGGTCCGGCTCGATTCCCATAGACCAACCGAGTATCAGCGCATCGAAATCGAGCTTATTTACCCGCTCCTGGATAAATACCGCCCATTCCAGCACGTCCGTCCGTACGTCAATACCGATTTTGCGCCATGAGTCCTGGGCGATGGAGAGAATGGCCTTACGGAGGTTGTTACCCTGGTTGGTGATCAAGGTGAACTGGAAGCGCCTGCCGCCCTTCTCGAGCCAACCGTCGGGGCCCCTTTTCCATCCTGCCTGAGCCAATAGCCTCAGGGCCGCTTCAGGGTCATAGGGCAGAGGCTCAATGGCATGGTTGTAGTAGTCGGTCTGTTTGACGAAAGGCCCGGTTATTCGTTCCCCCTGCCCATAGAGCACGTATTTAATGATCTTGTCAACGTCGATGGCCATGCCCAGGGCCTTTCGAACCCGTCGGTCCTTGAAGGGTACCCGTCGCATGTTATAACCGATATACGTGTAGCCGAAGGAGAGGCCGGAGAAGCTCTGATAAGTCGGGTCCTTTCCCAGCCGTGCCACCTGATGTGGCTGGACCCCATAGCTATCAATGGTCCCAGCGTAGAACTCCATCTCCTGGGTCAGGAGGTCCGGCACAACGCGAAAGGTGTACTTCCTGTAGTTGGGAGGCCCCTCCCAGTAATCCTCAAAGCGTTCCAGCACGATGTATTGATCGCTCTTCCATTGACGAAAGCGGAAGGGCCCGCAGCCGATGGGGTGGCGATTGAACTTGCTTTGACGGAGGGTAAAGGTCTTCGGGTCCAGGCCTCGAAGGTTTGCCTCATTGCGGAGGGCTTCGGCATTCAGCAGATGGGCGGGCAGAATGCCCATCCCCCATGTGCCGAGAGCGGGAGAATAGAGCTCCTTGTAAACGATGCGTACAGTCAGGGGGTCGATAACCTCAACCGTTTTGATGGGCTCGTAGTCGGCTACCCGAGGGGACAGGTTGCGCGGGTTCATGATGGCGCCATAGGTGAATTTCACGTCGTGTGCGTCAAAGACGTGGCCATCGTGGAATTTGACATTGGGCCTCAGATGAAACAGGATAATGGGGTTATTTTCTGTGGCTGGGAGGAACTCTTTCCCGTAGTTTCCTCGTTTCCGGGAAAAGGCCTCGGGATCGACTTGAATAAATTGGGCGCCGTTAAAGGAGGAGAAATATTCCTTTCCCAAGATTTCCGAGAGGTGATGGAAAAGTTCCTGATCCACCTCCTTGAGGGAGAGACGAATCCTCGGAGGAGCTTCCACACGAATCGTTACCGGAACTATTTTCCCGTCAGCCCCCCTCTCCTTCTTTGACACCGTGAAAGTTTCCCCCGGGATGACTTCGATTCTCTTGATGTTGGCCAAGGATCTCGAAAGCACGCCCTTTTTCCCCTCTTGGGCATTGATGGCTTTGCGAAGGAGCCTGACGACCCCTTCGGCATCTGTCCTCCCTACCTTGGGAATCCTGGCCTCATCGTTGAGGTAGAAATAGGCCTCTTCGAAGATCTCCCAGTGGGTTGCCAGCCGTCCTCTGAAACGCAGTTCCTCGTCGCGGTCGATGAGGCCCTCGAAGACCTTGGATTCGATAGTGCTGCTAGCACTGTCAGCGGATAGAATGGGGTTCAGTATCTGGGCGTCCCCTATTGAGGCCTCGATGTATTCAATCAAACGATCGGGATTCCCGCGGGTCTGTTCCTCATACGTGGGTACCCAGAAATAGGACTGCAGGAGAAAGAGGATGAAGAGCGTTGGAATACCTATGAGTATACGGCGCACGAACCCGCTCCCCTTTAGCGTGGTGCGATCAGGACGGAATATCCTATGTTGGCCAGCTTTGTGGCCGTACCGTAGGCCATTTTCCTGGTGGGGAAGTGACCGACTCTCACCCGGTAATAGCGGTTCTCGGGGGTTTCGAATACGGATATATGAACATTGTGTAGTTCCTTGGGCAACGTTCTGGTCATTTTTGCAGCATTTGCTTTATCGGTGAAAGACCCCACTTGAACGGTAAAGCCCCTCCCGAAACCCTTGATCTCGCCTTTTACAGTAAGAGTCTTTCGCTTCAAGACGACTACCCTCACCCTGGAGGTTCCCCTTTCTACTATATCGATGCTGCTGGCGGCGGCATAGGAGAGGTCTATAATCCTTCCCCTCACGAATGGGCCCCGGTCGTTTATCTTCACCTCGACGGACCGATTGTTCTCCAAGTTGGTCACCATGACGTAGGTCCCCAGGGGTAGGGTCTTATGGGCAGCAGTTAATTGGTACATGTCATAGATCTCCCCGCTCGCCGTGGGGTTACCGTGGAATTTCTTCCCATACCAGGAGGCGACCCCGTATTGGACCATTCCCACGCCGCCTCGTTCCTCGTACCGGATATCGGCCCTCTTAAGAGTGCAGGAAGAAATAAGGAGGATTCCGCACGTGGCAAAAAGCAGATATCGACGTACTGTAAACCGCCTCATTGACATTACCTATGATACTGGCAGGGTCCGGTATGATACCTCGTCGACCTTTGCCCCGTTTATGAGGATGAGGCTTCCCCTGGGCTGTCTTTTATCGACCTCGATCGGAATGTCGCGTAAACGAAACCTCTCCTTCAATTGGTGAAGGTTTCGGTTGTTTTGACCCCTGATGTTGGAAACATCTGAGGGAGAAACCTTGATGCCTAATTTTCGGGACTGCCTTTGTTTTCCCATAAGATGAGAGGCCATGTCGTAAAAGAGGGTGGATTCTACCAAATGGCCGAAGGCGGGATGATATGGGCCTGCAACAACACAGTCCTTCTTCTCAAGTTCTGGGCTTGATTGTAATCCAAGACGAATGACGGGAATCCCTGCCCTGTGAAATTTCAGGAGGGCCCTTTTACAGATTTCCACACCCTCTTTCAGGGATAGAGGCGTATACCGACCAGAGCGATACCATCTTTCCAGAAGTGTTCCTTTCAAAACCAATGTGGGATAGATCCTGGTGAAGTGGGGATTGAACTGAATCACCCGATCTACTGTCTGAGCAGTTGCGAGGGTATCATCCCCGGGTAGGCCGATCATGATTTGGGCTCCCACCTCAAAACCCCCTTCGTGAAGTAATTCCACCGCCTTCCGGACATCATACGCAGTGTGTCCCCTTCGTGAGCGTCGGAGTACCTCATCCACCATCGACTGGACCCCGAGCTCCACGGTCGTCACCCCGTATGCCTTGAGAAGGTCTAGACTGTGGGAATCTACGTAGTCCGGACGGGTAGATACCCGAATCGAGTCGATCAGTCCCGTCCGGATAAGGGGCTGGACTGCCGAAAGGAGCCGTACCTGCAGCTCCTTCTCAATTCCGGTGAAGCTTCCCCCATAGAAGGCAACTTCTCTCCTGATTTGAATCCCTTGGTGTGTTCTCAATTGACTGTTGATCTTTTCAATAACAGAGCCTAATGAAAAACTAGCTTTGGTCCCGGTAATTGAGGTCTGATTGCAGAACACGCAGCGGTGCGGACATCCCATATGGGGAACGAAGATGGGTATGATGTAGTGGCTTTGTGAAGGTTTGGCGCCCGTTGTCATGGCTGTTCTCCGGAGATCCTTTTCAGAGCCTCCTTGGCTGCATTCTGCTGGGCTTCCTTCTTATTCTTGCCCACGCCATAGCCATAGCTTTGGCCGTCGATGAAGATTTCCGCCCCAAAGATCTTGTCGTGCTCCGGGCCCTTCACTTCAGACAATCGATATCGGGGAAGACCCCCAAACCGGCTCTGGCAGATCTGCTGGACCCTGGTCTTAAAATCGTTGTCGTCGATCAATCCCTTGTCGAGAAAGGGCGAAAATTGCCTCTTAATGACCCCGAAGGCCTTTTCAAAGCCGCCGTCCAGATAGATGGCACCGACGATGGCTTCATAAGCATCGGAGATTACGGAGCTCTTCTCCCTTCCCCCCCTCAGGGATTCGCCTTTACCCAGGAGCAAGCACTGGTTTATGCCGAGACTTTTCGATATTCTGGCCAGTGTTTTTTCGTTAACGAGGGAAGCCCGCAACCTCGTCAACTCCCCCTCATGGTATTGCGGAAACCTTTTCATGATGAGGTGGCTAATAATTACATTGAGGACTGAATCCCCCAGAAATTCAAGCCTTTCGTTGTCCCGAGGTGTCCCGCCGGTTCGTTCATGGGCATAAGACCTGTGGGTCAGCGCCTCGTTTAACAGATCCGGGTCATGGAATCGGTAGGAAATCTCATCTTGTAATACGGATAACGCTTCCAGCCTGCCCTTCTCCATTATCCCAATTCCCTAGCTATTCCGGCTGCAACCCTCAGATATACCCCACGACTCGCCCCGCTACTTTTCCATCCTCAAGGCCCGTGGCTAATACCCTGATCTCCCGATTCACCAAGTGGTCCCCTCCTTCAATGAGGACGGAAATGTAATTCCTCGAATGCCCCGTGAGTCTTCCGGTACGTTTATCCCGTTTTCCCTCCACGAGAACCTCCAGTTCCCGCCCGAGAAATCTCCTATGGTAAGCTTCTCGTTTCTGTCTCCCGAGGGCCCGTAGTGCCTTACATCGCGCTCTTTTTGTTCGCGGATCGACCTGATGGGGGATTCCGTAAGCCTGTGTGCCGTAACGCTTGGAATAGGGAAAGACGTGAAGATAACCCACGTTCAATTTCTCCAGGAGTCCGTAAGTTTTCCGGAATTGGTTTTCCCCCTCGCCGGGGAAACCGACGATGACATCCACGCCAATATTGAGATCTGGGATCCCATGGATCAGAGTTTGGACGAGGTCGGCGAAAAAGTTCCCATCGTAGTCGCGGTTCATTCGCCGGAGAATGTCATCATCACCGCTTTGCAGAGGAATGTGGAGATGGCTGCATAGCCTCGGGGAGGAAGCGATGCATTGAACCAGCTCCTGGCAAAAATCGCGGGGCTCGATGGAGCTTAGCCTGATCCTTTGCGGTGCCGGAACCTCTTTTACCAAATTGCAGAGTTCGGCCAATGAGCTAGGGGGGGAGAGGTCGGAGCCATAGACGCCCAAGTGGATTCCCGTCAACACCACTTCTTTAAATCCACTGTTTTCAAGCCTTTGAAGATGACGGATTACGCTACCGGGATCCAGGCTTCGGCTTCTGCCCCGTGCCCGGGGAATGATGCAATAGGCACAGGAGCCGTTACACCCGTCTTGAATCTTGAGCAAGGCTCGGGTATGGCCATAGAAACGGTCAACGTTGGTTTCCCCGATTTTCCTTTCCTTCTCGATGTTTCCTACTCTGACGGCGGGGCAAGAGCCCGTCGGTGGATTTCTGAGAATATCTGCAACGGAGGCTTTTTCCGGGTTCCCCAGAACCATCCCTACCCCGTCCACTTCCTGTACATCCTGGGGATAGACTTGTGCGTAGCAACCCGTGACCACAATCAGGGAGGATGGATTGAGGCGATGGGCCCTCCTGATCAATTGTCGGGATTGGTAGTCCGCTCGATGGGTGACCGTGCATGTATTGATAACGTAGATATCGGCCGGGTGGTGAAATGGAACGATCTCAAATCCATTCCCCTCAAGGCATGCACCCATCAGTGCCGAGTCAAACTGATTTGCTTTACACCCCAGCGTAGTGATGGCAATGGTTTTGGTCATCAAGAATCCAAATGGGCCAATTCCAGATCCCCTCGCACTCCCATGGCCTCCCCTACAATGATCAAAACCGCGGTGACTCCTTGGATCTGGCTTCCATAGTTCAGCGCTCTTTCGATGTCCCTCTTTCCCTTAATGAGATTTCCAATGGAAGTGGCCGCGGCATCAGCTAGTGAGGCGGATTTGGAGAGGACACAAACGGCATCCGCCTTCCCTAAGCTCATGGAATGGCCCAACGTGCCCGAGGAAGAACATACACCCAAAGGGGTATCCCCGGGCTTTATCCTTAAGCCAACCTTGAGGCTGAGAGGGGATTTCCCGGCGAAAACGCCGACGATCCTTTCCCTGGAAGATGCGATAAAGATATCTCCCCCGTTCTCGCAGATGACTTCCCCGGAGAAGGATATGAGGTCCCTACCCACGAATTCCGCGATGGCCCCGGCAATGCTAGCCATAGGGCCCACGGTGGCCAATCGGGAGGCCTTGAGCATTTCCCCCACGATCTTGGGTGCATGAGGGTCATCCCGTATCGGGGCGAGGCTCCTCTGGAATTCGGGATGGTGCCGGATATATTCCTCGATCTGCCAGCGATACCTGGTTACGGCTTCCCTGGTCTCCGATTCCAACTCTCGATTCGCTAGGATGAATAGATCCGTTTCCCTTATGGTTACCCGGAAAGGGGTGAGATCCTCGGTTTTGACGACGGTGCGGTATGTCCTCGCTTCAAACATGGGAGTTTCATGCTCTTCTACCAGTGCTGGTCGACCAGGATCTCGGCAATTTGAACCGCGTTGAGTGCCGCTCCCTTGCGGATATTATCGGACACAATCCACATATCTATCCCGTTTTCAATGGACGGATCCTCCCTGATCCTTCCCACGAAGGTCTCATCCCTGCCAGCGGCATAGATGGCCAGGGGATACTCATTCTTTTTTGGGTTATCGAGAACCATCACCCCCGGAGCCCGCGAGAGGATCCCTCTCACCTCCTCCGGGGTGATCTTTTTCGCCGTCTCAATGTTTATCGATTCCGAATGGCTGTAGAAGACGGGCACCCTTACGGTGGTGGCTGTAATCCCTATCGACTCGTCCTCCATGATCTTCCTGGTCTCGTTGATCATCTTGATTTCCTCTTTGCTGTAACCATTTTCCGAGAAGACGTCGATATGGGGAAGGCAGTTGAACGCGATCTGGTGGGGGTAGACCTCACATTCAATCTCTTTTTGGTTGAATATGGCCAGGGTCTGTTTCTCCAATTCACGGATCGCCTCCTTACCTGTTCCAGAGACGGATTGATATGTGGAGACAACCACCCTTGTTATCTTGGCTGCATCGTGGATCGGTTTGAGAACTACCACCATCTGAATGGTTGAACAGTTGGGGTTGGCTATTATCCCTTTGTGGGTGTAGTCGGCTATCGCGTGGGGGTTGACCTCGGGAACGACCAGCGGGACCTCCGGGTCCATCCTGAAGGCACTGGTATTATCGATCACGACGCAACCCTCATCGGAGGCTATGGGTGCATACTGCTGGCTTATGGATCCACCAGCGGAGAAGAGGCCGATCTCCATATCCTTGAAAGAGTCCTCACGGAGCACCTCAACCTTCAGCTCTTCCCCCTTGAATTCCAGTGTGCTCCCCGCCGTCCGTTCCGAGGCCAAAAGCTTGAGGTCCCCTACGGGGAATTCCCGTGTTTCCAACACTTTGATCATTTCCTGGCCAACTACCCCGGTTGCCCCGACAACACAGACACGATAACCATCCTTTGCCATGACGATCCCCACCGAAGATGTTTGTAACAAGAGGGTGTCCATCGGACACCCTCGCGGTATCTAAATTAATTAGTGGAATTTTCCTTAATTGTCAATACCCTGAAAAGCTAAAGTCTCCCCCGATTCTAGAAAAAACCAGTTTCTAAGAGGGACCGGGGGCACCCTTAAATAAGTAACTTAATGCTTGAGATGCCTGGTTAAGGCAAAACCATCCGGACAAAACTGGAGGCGCCGTGAAGGGTTACCTAACTGGTTTCTTCAGCAGATCGAGAAGGACCCGTTTGAAATCACCTTCTTCCATGACCTTGAGGCTGATGGACAAGCTCAGCATGGGAAAATGGATCCCTGACATACCACGGAGCTTTGCGGCATCCTTCTCCGTGGTGACGATGCATTCTGCCCTGTGCATGGCATCTTGCAGCGCAGGGATATCCCGCCTTGAATAGACATGGTGGTCGGGGAAGATGATCTCCTGCTCCACGTTCGCCCCAACCAGCTCCAAGAGGTGGCGAAAATAAGCGGGGTTGGCGATTCCTGAAAGCGCTGCGATTTGCATCCCTTTGATGTATCCCACGGGCAATCGTTCGTCCCGATTCAGGTCAGTGAGGTAATCGGGTCTGTAGTTGCTGTGGAAGATGATGGCCCCCTTTTTATGGGATCTTATCCTTTCTTCCAGTACTCCGCTGGTGTTGAGGTCTTCCACTTTGGTCATAAGAAAGAGATCGGCTCGGCTCAATTGAGCAAGGGGCTCCCTCAACGGACCCCTGGGGAACAGATAACCGTTCCCGAAACCGGTTTGGGAATCCACGAGGAGAATATCAATATCTCGTTTGACCCCCAGATGCTGAAATCCATCGTCCAAGATGGCCACATTGGGGTGAAAATGGGCAGAGGCGTATTTGCCCGAGAGATCTCGACGGCGACCGACGAGGATGGGAGTATCCCGGAGCCGTTGAGCCAGCACGTACGGTTCATCGCCGGCCTCACTGAGTGAAAGCCGGACCCGATTGCCATCGCTGACCACCCCGAACTTCCGCTCCATGCTTCCGCCATATCCCCTGCTCAAGAGGACTACATCCATACCCTCGTCCTTGAGGAGTCTGGCGATGTATTCCACGGTGGGGGTTTTTCCAGTACCGCCGAGGGTAATATTTCCCACGCTGATTACCTTACAGGGTAGGCGGGCCCTCCGAAGGAAACCGGTTCCGTGGAGAAGAAGGCGAGCTCGAACCCCCAATCCGTAGATAGAGGAGATCACCTGCAGGGGTAAGAGATAAGCCCTCTGGTACGAAGGTCCATTGTTTCCGTAAACAATCCGCTCGAGGAATCTTCCTCGACGCATCCTGGTCCTTTCCTTAAAGGAATCGAAATATGGTTTCCAGGGTTTTGCCGGTGGCACCCCTATTATCTCGTATGATTTCGGACCCTCTCTTCCCCATGTCCGACCTGAGGGATGGGTGCTCCAGAAGGGTTTTGGCCCGGAGAACCATCTCCTCAGTATCTCCGACCCGAAATCCCGCGCCCCTGTTGAGAACCTCATTGGATATTTCCCGAAAGTGATCCATGAAGGGGCCGAAGAGCACCGGTTTGTTGAAGAACAGGGGTTCCAGGATATTATGGCCACCCACCCTTACCAGGCTTCCCCCCACAAAGATTATCGTCCCGATACTATAGAGTTTGGCCAGCTCCCCGAAGGTATCCAGGAGAATGACTCGGGCTCCTTTCCTTTCGCCCGAGGCCTGGAGTTTGGATTTCCGTTTCCACGGGATTTTCTCCCGCTTGAGGAATAGCTCGACGTCCCTCACCCTTTCGAGATGTCTGGGGGCCAGGATGAGGACCAGATCGGGGTATTCGGGCGAAAGCCGTCGGAGGACCTTCACCATGCATTCCTCCTCGCCTCTATGGGTGGAGCCCGCAATGAGTATCGGCTGGCTCGCATGGAGGCCGAAGGTTTGAAGCAGGGCTTCTCTCCCTCCTTTGGTTATTTCGGGAGGAGCCTGGTCGAATTTGATGTTTCCGGTGATGGTAATCCTTTCGGGATCGCCCCCTAACTCGACGATCCTCTGTGCATCTAAGCTCGACTGCATGCAGAAGGCGGAGATGGCGGTCAGAGGCATCTCGAGGAAAGAACGAAACCGCTTATACCATTGGAAGGAATGGGTCGAAATGCGCCCGTTGAAGAGAAGCACGGGGATCTTCCTTTTTCCCATTTCCATGAGGAAGTTTGGCCAGATTTCCGTCTCCGCTATGAGAAAGGCCCTTGGGTTAACCGCGGAAATGGCCTTCCTCACAGCCCATGGATGATCCAACGGAAAGAAGGTGATGGCCTTCACACCCGAAGTCATCTTCTTGGCCATGTCATTACCGGTCGCCGTCATCGTTGAAAAGAGGATTGGGAGTTGGGGTTTGGCCTGGTTTATTCCCTCGATGATGGGCAATGACCCCAGCACCTCGCCCACCGATGCGGCGTGGATCCAGAGGGGTCTTTCATCCCCCGCTTTCTCGCCTACGCCCTTGTAACAGATACCAAGCCTCTGGCTTAACCCTTTTCGGTATCGTGAGGTTGTGAGGATTTTCAGGGCAAAGTAGGGGCTCGAGAGGACAATGCCGAGGGTCAAGAGGGTATTATAGAGGGAGTTGATCATCTCTTCCCGGTTTCCTTCTCAAAGTAGCGGTCTGCCCGGTCCGTTATCTCCCTCAATCTCCTCTCCAGCAGAAGCCTCTTCAGCTCAAATTCACGGCCGTTCATCTGTTTGGGAACGAGAACGGGCTCGCCCCAGATGAATACGCCCCTTGAGAAGGGGTAGGGAAGCAGAAAACGATCCCAGCTTCGAAACATCTTTTTCCGTGACGCGCTGAAGGTGAGTGGAACGATGGCCATTCCCGTCCGTCTGGCGAGCTCTATAATGCCGCTTTGCACGTGATATCGGGGCCCCCTGGGGCCATCGGGGGTGATGGCAATATCATATCCACCTTGAGAGGCCTTTAGCATCTCCCGCATGGCCGAAAGGCCTCCCCTGGTGGTGGACCCGCGTATAGACTTGAAGCCGAAGTATCTCGCAGTCCTGCTGATGAGTTCCCCATCTTGGTGCAGGCTAATGAGAATGATTAACTTGTTCCCCCTGTACCCAGCCGGCATCATCAGAAGCCTTCCATGCCAGAAGGCGCCAATGGCGGGTTGTCCCCTTCTGCGATATTCATCTTGTATGTGGCCGTTGACAACCTTAATCCGCATTGACCACGAGAGAAGCTTTATTACGCAATAGGCAAGCGGAGGTACAATAGCTAGTATGGACCTGTTGAAACGCTTCTTCAACCCTAGTTCCCTCCATACCTTTTATACCGGATGGGTCAATCGAGCTTCGGTATAAGCAGCTTCTCTTCCTAATATATCTGCCTCACCTTGGGCTTCTGCAAAATCGTTTTTCCGTCGTCCCTGAACTGCATCTGGTGAAGCCTTTTATAGATTTGATTCATGGCCAAGAGCTCGTCATGGGTGCCCTCTTCGACGATCATCCCGTTGTCGATGACCACGATGTGGTCGGCATTTTTTATGGTGGAGAGACGGTGTGCGATGAGGAAAACTGTCCGGTTTGCCATCAACCTTTCCAGCGCGATCTGAACCTGAAGCTCGGATTCGGAGTCCAAGGATGAGGTGGCCTCGTCCAGGATCAAGATAGGGGGGTTTTTGAGCAACGCCCTGGCTATGGAGATTCTCTGCTGTTCCCCGCCGGAGAGCTTTACCCCCCTTTCCCCGATCACCGTGTCATAGCCCAAGGGCAACTTTTGGATGAAGCCATGGGCGTTGGCGGCCTTGGCGGCCTCGACGATTTCCCCTTCCGATCTGATTATGTCCCCATAGGCGATATTATTCCTTACCGTATCGTTAAAGAGAATGGTCTGCTGGGTTACAATGCCAATGTGCTCCCTGAGGGACTTAAGGGTGAATGTCCTGATATCCCTCCCATCGATGGTTATTCGGCCTTTATCTATGTCATAGAATCGTGGAATCAAATTCACCAAGGTTGTCTTTCCCGCTCCGCTCATCCCAACGAGGGCCACTACTTTTCCCACCTTCACCTCTAAATCAATATCCTTCAAGACCATCTCGTCCTCGTACTTGAAGGAGACCTGTTCAAAGCTGATGCCATCCGAAATGCCGTCCAGTGGTATAGCCCCATTGGTATCCCTGATATCGGGGGTTATATCCAGCAATTCGAAGACCCTTGAACCCGCCGCCAACCCACCTTGAACTACATCGTTAACCATGCTGAGGGATTTGAAGGGCTTATACAAGAGAGCGAGGGCGGCCAAGAAGGAGCCGAAGGTTCCAGGAGTAGAGGTTCCCTTAATGACTGCATATCCGCCAATCAATACGATGCCGGCCATGAGCACCGCTCCCAATGTCTCGACAACGGGGGAGGAGAGCGCCCTGATTTTCTGTCTCTTCATGATGATCTTGAAATATTGGTCGTTTTCAGCAGCGAATCGGCGGGATTCGTAGTCCTCCATGGTGAAGGCCTTGACGATGCGGTTTCCTGAGATGGTCTCCTGGAGCAACGAGGTAATGAATCCCATTCGAACCTGCCCCTTGATGCTGAATTTGCGAAGTTTCTTGCCGAATTTGACGATGGGTATACCAGCAAGGGGGAGGATGATGGCGGCGATGCACGCAAGCTTCCAATCCTGATAGAAAATCACCCCGGTTAGCGCGATGATGGTGAATGAATCCCTGAGGATGCTGGTCAAGGCGCTGGATACGGCGCCCTGGATAAGGGCGACGTCATTGGTGAGCCTTGATATGAGGATGCCCGTTGGGGTCTTTGTAAAAAAGGAAAGGGACAGATACTGAAGGTGATGGTAGAGTTTTTCCCTCAGATCTGCAACGATACGCTGGCCGACATAGTTCATGAGGTAGGATTGACCGTAAAAGAAGACCCCCTTGAGGAGATAGAGCCCAACGATCAGAAGCGGGATGATGAACAACATCCGCGTGCTTTTGTCGATGAAAATTTTGTCCATTGCGGGCTGAACCAGCCAAGCGGATCCAGCGGTGCAGATGGCCACCGAGACCATGCAGATCATGGCCAAGATGAGTTTCATCCGGTAGGGTTTAACGAATTGCAATAGCCTTTTGTACAACTTTACAGTCATTTCATTAAGAAACAGGGGCTACGCCCCTTGGTGGAGGAAGCGATACAGAATTTGCGCCGCCCTACGTGATGCCCCGGGGCTCCCCAATTTCTCGTTGACCTTTTCCAGCTCGGCTTTTATGGTGGACAGCAAATGAGGGTTCTTCAGCAACTTTGACGTCTCTTTGAAGATATTGACGGGGGAGGCTTCCCCTTGGATGAGCTCGGGCGCGATCCTCTTTTCGGCAATGAGATTGACCAGACCGATGTTCTTGACCTTTACCAAGAGCCGCCCCACTAGATAGGAGAGGAATGAGACCTTGTAGACGATAATCATGGGGGTATTCATGATGGCCGCCTCCAGGGTCGCCGTGCCGGAGGCAGTGATAATGAGATCGCAGATGTTGAGCACGTCATAGATATGTTCGTCAGCTATCCTTACGTCTAGGTTGGAGTGCCCAATACATTTTTCAACCTCAAGACGATTAATGGACGGCGCTAAGGGCATGATAAATTGGAGGTTGGGAAAATCCTCCAAGAGAAGAAGGGCGCTCCTCAGAAGAACGGGAAGAAGTTTCTGCACCTCTTCCCGTCTGCTTCCGGGCAATAGCCCGATGGTCCTCTTATCTTTATCCAAGCGGAATACCTCAAGGGCCTCCTCCTTGGAGAGGTGGGGTTTAACAAAGTCGATCAAAGGGTGGCCAACAAATTCGCAATCGACCCCCCTTTTTCGATAGAAGGGAACCTCAAAGGGAAGGATCACCACGAGCTTACGGACTAATTTAGCGATTTTCTTAACCCTCCCCCTTCTCCATGCCCACACTTGGGGACTGATGTAATAGAAAACGGGGATGCCCCTCTTATTGGCCTCCTTCGCCAATCGCAGGTTGAAGTCGGGGAAGTCGATGAGAATGGTGAGAGCCGGTCTATCCTTATCCAGGGACCTCTTGAGCCACCGGAAAGCCCTGTAGATAGACATCAGCTTTGAGAAGACCTCAACGATGCCAACTACGGCTACCTCCGAGCTGTCAAAGATAACATCGGTTGCAGTGTTTCGCAGATGTTTGCCCCCTACGCCGTAGAAACGGAGACCCGGGTCGAGGGACATGGCTGCTTTCACCAAATGGGCCCCGTGTAGGTCCCCAGAGGTCTCGCCTGCCACGATCAAGATCTTTTTTTCTCCTTCTCCTTTCATACAAGAAGGCCCGATTTCTTCCTTTTTTCGATATTCCTTTGGATCTGATCGGTAATCATCAACGCGACTTCGAGGGCCTTCCTTCCGTCCACTCCCGAGACCAAGGGCTGCTTCCTATCCCTGACCCGTTCCACGAAGGACCTTATTTCCAGCTCCAATGGGTCGTTCTTGGCGATTTGGATATCCTCGGCGAAGACGCCGGGGAAAAGAGGCTTCCGCTGCCCATCGCCATCCCTGCTGAGGATGGTAATTTTCTGGGCAACATAGTCGATGGAGAAATAGGCATTGGATTGGAATATTCGAATCTTTCGCATCTTCTCCCTGTGGACGCGGCTGGCCGTCACATTTGCGATACATCCGTTTTCGAACTCGATCCGAGCGTTGGCGATATCCAGGTAGGGAGAGACGATGGGGACGCCTACGGCATGAATGGACTGAATGGAGGACTTCACCATGCTGAGGATAACCTGGATATCGTGGATCATCAGGTCGAGGACCACGTCGATACCTGCTGCCCTTCGCAGAAAAGGGCTCAGTCGGTGGGATTCAATGAACATGGGGTGACCGAGGGATCCCTCTAAAGCCATGAGAGCGGCATTGAACCTCTCCTGATGCCCCACCTGGAAAACGCATTGCCTCTTTTCAGCCATCTCGACGAGCTCATCCGCATCCTGCAGGGTAGTGGTAATGGGTTTTTCCAAGAGGACGTCGATTCCCCTGTGGAAGAAGTCCTTGGTTACGTGGTAGTGATTGGAGGTGGGAATGGCGATGCTGACGGCGTCCACCTTATCGTACAGGTCCTCATACTTGTAGTAGGCGTTAGTATTGAACCGCCTGGCGATTTCCCGTGACCGGGAGCGATTGATATCGGCCACCCCTACCAATTCCACTTCGCCCAGCCCATGGTATTTCTCCGCGTGAAATTGCCCGAAATATCCAACCCCTATGACCCCGACCTTCACTTTCCTCATTACCTACAGATCCCCCTCTTCGAACCTTGAATGAATTGAATGAAGTGAAGTACTTCGGGGATGCTGCTTATCTCACTTTCCTGGATGTCCTTTATGGCATTTTCGAGGGTCAATCCAGACCTGAAGATGATCTTGTAAGCTTTCTTAAGTCCGTTGATGGTTTTCTGCGAGAAACCTTGTCTTTTCAGGCCAACCAGGTTTAACCCATAGGGTTTACACCGACCGCCCGCAACAAGAATGTAGGGGGGAATATCTTGAGGAACACCGGTTAATCCGCTGATGAAGGAATAGGCGCCGATTCGAACAAATTGGTGTACGGCCGACAACCCGCCGATGATAGCACCATCCTCGATCTCGATATGCCCCGCTAGGGTAGCCGCGTTGGACATAATGACCTCATTCCCGATGATGCAGTCGTGAGCCACATGGGCATAGGCCATGAGGAAATTTCCATCTCCTAAGACGGTTTTTCCTCCTCCGTGGGTTGTTGCCCTATTAATGGTAACGAACTCCCGGATGACATTGTTGTCGCCGATGATGACATGGGATTCCTCGCCCTTAAACCTAAGGGCTTGGGGTACCTCTCCAACGGAGGAGAATTGATATATCTTACAATTTTTTCCTATTGTCGTCCATCCGGTAATTACTACGTGGGGCCCAATCCAAGTGTCCTTGCCGATGGCCACGTTTTCGCCGATAACCGAGAAGGGGCCGATTTCAACGCCCTCGGCGATGCTCGCATTGGGGTGAACAACAGCCCTTTCGTGTATCATGAATATCTCCTCCGGGCCCCTTTACCCCTTTTCGCCCAGCATGGCCATTAACTCCGCCTCGGCAGCAAGTTGGCCCTCTACATAGGCCTTCCCCGCAAAACCCCATACGGATTTACGCCGCCTCGAAACGAGCATTTCCATCCTCATCTGGTCCCCCGGGACAACCGGTCTTCGGAACCGAACCTTGTCGATGGACATGAAGTAAACCGCCTTTTTCCTCAACTCTTTGGGTATTGATTTAAAGGCGAGGACGCCGGCAGTCTGAGCCATGGCCTCGAGGATCAATACCCCCGGCATGATGGGTTGGCCTGGGAAGTGCCCTTGGAAAAAGGGCTCATTAATGGTGACATTCTTTATGCCGACGATCCGCTTTCCCCTTTTCAGCTCCACGATGCGATCGACGAGCAGAAATGGGTATCCATGGGGCAGTATTTCCATAATTTCATTTATTTGAATCATGGACGTCCTCCGACGATTGAGGAGAAGTGCTCCGTCTCGGGTTCTCTCTTGTCTCCAGGTCCCTTATCCTGGCCTCCAATTGTGCGATCTTTTTCCACATTTCCGGCAGCTTGGGAAAGATCGTTACCGCTTTCAGCCAGTCTTTGTGCGGCATCGTTGGGGTTCCGGACACCACCTGATTGGGAGGGATACCCTTGGCCACTCCCGACTGAGGTCCCACCATTACGTTGTCCCCGATCTCAATGTGATCAGCAACCCCAACCTGACCAGCCACTATGACGTTCGAGCCGATCTTCGTGCTTCCCGCTATTCCGACTTGGGCCACGATGATGCTATCCTCGCCGATGGTGACGCTGTGGGCTACCTGGACCAAGTTGTCGATCTTGACCCCCCTCTTGATCACAGTCTTTCCCATGGTAGCCCGGTCGACCGTGGTATTGGCACCTATCTCGACATCGTCCGCGATCTCCACGATCCCTACCTGCGGTATCTTGACGCTTCGGTTCCCGTCCGTGGCAAAACCGAATCCATCGCTCCCGATGACCACCCCGCTGTGGAGGATCACCCTTTTGCCGATTCTGCACCCCTCGTTTATGGAGACGTTGGGATAGATGAGGGTATCATCCCCGATAACCGCTTTATCCCCCACGAAAACTCCGGGAAAGAGGACAACGCGGCCACCGACATCGGCATGATCGCCGATATATACGAATGGGTAGACGCTGACCCCTTCGCCCAGCTTAGCCGTTGGGCTGACCCAGGCCCGTTGGTCGACCCCTTTTGGTTCGTAGGGACGATGAGCATAAATCCCGAGGATCTTTGCAAAGGCCAGGTAGGGATTTGCCACCCTGAGGAGGGGTTTTTCGGCTTCTCGGACGTTCGGCGAGACGATGACGGCCGAGGCCTCGGTCTCCGCCAATTTGGGCAAGTACCTCGGGTGGGCGATAAAGGTGATCTCGCCCTTTCGGGCTTCTTCGATGGGCGCGACGCCGGCGATCTTTACCCCTCCGTCGCCGATAACCTCCCCGCCGACCAGTTGGGCTAGCTCGCTCAGCATTTTTTCCATGGGCGGATTCCCCCTTGCTATTTCACACTGCTGGAGTTGAAGATCTGGATGATGCGATCGGTGAGATCTACTGCCTTTGAGGCGTAGAGGAGAATTGCCTCATTCTTTTCCAGAATAAGGGTGAATTTCTCCTCTTCTCCCAGCTTTTTAACCGTAGCCGCCAGCCCCTTCAACGTGGCTTTGGTGAGCTCCATCTCCTTCTGTTTGAGTTCGGCCTGTCTATCCTCCCCCCACCGCTTGAATTCCTTCAGCTTATTCTGGTACTCCCTTTCCTTTTCCTTCCTCGCTTGCTGGCTGAGCATCAATCCCTGCCTCTGAAGGTTTTCCTGGAACTCCTGGAGTTCTTTGCGCCGCTGAGTAATTTCGTTCTGAAATTTCTGGTATTCGCCTTCCATCACCGCCTTGGCCTTCTTGCCGGCCTCTGATTCATTGAGTGCCCTCTGCATGTCCACACAGCCAATTCTTAACTCCGCGGCATGGGTAGTTACACCGGAAACCCAAGACGATAAAATCCCACAGAAGACGATTACCGTTCCCTTTGTTGAGTCCCTAAACATCTCTCCTCCTCCCAACGTCGCTCTTTAGAATTGGGTCCCGAAGGTGAAGTCCCAAACAGCGTGCTTTTCATCGTCCTCGGGATCGAGGTTGTACCCCCAGTCGATGCGAATTGGGCCGATGGGCGAAAGCCAGCGGATTCCGAATCCCACGGAGTGTCTCCAGTCGTCAAATTTTTCATCCCACCCCAATCCTCCATCGTAGAAGACAGCTCCCCTCAGACCGAGCTCCGTGCTCAGGGGAAAGATGAGTTCCGAGTTGAAGACTGCCATCTTTTCAGAGCCGATCACCTGCTCGAATTCGTCCTCCGGTCCCGCCTCTCCATACTCGAAGCCCCTGATGGTATTGATTCCGCCAACATAAAACCGCTCGTAGATGGGAGCTTCTTTCCCATCGTATCCCTCGACAATTCCCGCCCTTCCCCGCAGGTGGAGCACCGTTTTCAAGGGGAGTGGGAAATACCAGCTTGTATCGCCGCGGAACCTGTAGAAGGTGTTATCACCCCCGAAAATTCCTCCGGCATTTTCCATGGAGAGGGAGTGTCTGGACCCCTTGGTTGGGGCGTAAAAATCATCCCGCGTATCCCTCACAAACCCAAGGGTGAGGCTGATAGTATCCTTAACTCCCTGCTGTTCCTTTACAAAACTGGATGCATCGTCGGAGACGTTGAAGATATCCACCCTCTCAGCTCGGCCCACAAGGGACGCCGATATATAGTCTGTTAGGTATCTCGCGAAATGGACGCTCGCTCCCAAGACCTCGGAGTCGTACGTATCGAAGTATTGCAGTTCGTCGTAGTAGATGTCAAAACCTGCTACCAATGGAAATCCCAAGAGCCATGGATCGGTGAAACCGAATTTGAACCGCTCGGTTTCGCCTCCCACTGCGGCTGAAAGGCTGGTTCTGTACCCATACCCGAAGAGGTTTTTCTCGGAGACCTGGGCCGTTCCAACCAATCCTTCCAAAGAGCTTAATCCAGCCCCGAAGCTGATGGCTCCCGTGGGGGCTTCCTCCACCTTGATGTCCAAGTTGATCTTATCGGCACGAGTCCCTTTGCTGGTGGTAAAATCGGCTTCCTTAAAATACCCAGTGGTCTTGAGCTTTTGTCGTCCTCGCTTTAAGGCACTTGAGCTGTATAGGTCTCCCTCGGCCACTTTGAGCTCCCTCCTGATGACCTTATCGCGGGTCTTCGTATTCCCGGAGATGTTGATTTGGTCGAAATAGACCTTCCCCCCCTTACGGATATCAAAGGTCAGGTGGACGAGCCTCTTCTCCAAATCCTTGGAGGTGAGAGGAGCGACATCGACGTAGGCGTATCCCTTGTCCGCATACAGATCGGTGATCTTCTGGATGTCCCGCTGGAGAACGGAGGCGCTATAGACTTTTCCCGTCTTCAGGTTTAATTGCTTGCGCAGTTTTTTCCGTTTAGTGATAATATCCCCCTTGAAGTCGATCTCCCCGACCCTGAACTGTTCCCCCTCATGGATCGTGATGTCGATGTGGATCGATTTTCCATCCTTCGATATCGTGATCTCCGGCTTGTCGATTTTTACCTGGATGTATCCATCATTGAAGTAAAGGGCCTGGAGGTTTTGGATATCGGCATCGAGGATATCCTCAACCAAAATCCCTCTCTTTGTAATCCACCAGGTAGCCCACCAGAACCACCCCCTTTTTTTTGTTCTCATGTACTTTCGAAGTTTCCTTGCCCAAAAGTGTTTGTTACCATGGAAACGGATCTTCTTGACGTACCCCTTCTTCCCCTCTTCTATGATGAACTGGACGTCTACTTGGTTTTCATCCAGGTAATCTACACGATGGTCGACCTTTGCACGGTAATAGGCCTTGGAGGAGTAGAGCTCCTTGATGCTATCGGCAGTCTGCTTGAGCTGCTCCATTCTCAAAATGGCTCCAGGGGCAATATCGATTTCCTCCCGTATTTTGGAGGCTTCGATCTTGACATTTCCCGAGATCCCTATGTTTCGGATGGAGGGTTTTTCCACGACGATAAATATGACCTCTTTACCTCCTTCCGCATCCTTTAAATCGATGATGACGTCGGTAAAAAAACCCATCTCATAGATGGATCTGAGATCATCTCTGAGCTGCGGGATCGAGAGGGCTTTGGATTCCCTGCTCTTAATGCGACCCTTTATCACATCCTCGGCGACCTTCTCGTTACCCAGTATGGTGATCTTTACGATCCTTTCGTCTTCTCCGAGACACCGGCTGGTTAAGAGGAGAAAGAGGAGGATAAAAATCACCGTTCTCCCGCGGAGCCTGAGTGCCGGAGTCATGGGAATTCCTTGGAAAAGAGTGTCTGGCCAAGGTCTAGGTCTGAAGTGGTTTTGGGTAGTCTTTCATAACAAATAAATGTCCCTTTGTAAATAAGCAAAATCCAGGTTATTCGCATTAGGCCTCCTCAAAAACCTTTCCATCCACCATCTGAATCCTTCTGGGCATTCTGCCGGCAATCTCATGATTATGGGTGACCACGATCAGGGTTACCCTCTTTTCGGTATTTAACCTCATGAGGAGGTCTTGAATGGCGTGTCCTGTTTTGGTGTCCAAGTTTCCCGTGGGTTCGTCGGCCAGCATGAGAGCGGGTTGGAGTATGAGGGAACGGGCCACAGCCACTCTCTGCTGTTCACCTCCCGAGAGTTCCCCTGGTTTGTGAGTGATCCGGTCCCTGAGGCCGACCTCCGCGAGGATCTCTTCAGCCTTCATGGCCGCTTCCTTCCTGTGCATTCCCCGAATGAGAGCGGGCATCATGGTGTTCTCCAGGGCGTTGAATTCGGGCAGCAGGTGGTGGAGCTGAAAGATGAAGCCCACCTCTCGATTTCGGAATGCTGCAAGGGCCTTCTCTGCCAGAAAAAAGAGGTCTTGCCCGCGGTAGATGATTCGGCCGTCCGTGGGCCTGTCGAGGGTGCCGAGGATATGCATGAAGGTACTCTTTCCCACTCCTGATACGCCATAGATGGCCACCGCTTCGCCGGGGTGAAAGATGAGGCTAATGCCCTTGAGGACATCGATCCTCTTTGAACCGTGCCCGAAGGACTTAAAGAGGTTTTCGACAAGGATCAATGGGTGGTCGTTCCCCAAGGGTTCTTCCTCCATCCACGAGGGGGGTTTTTGTTACACCATTGCTTCCGTTACTTTCTTGGTCCATGAGGAGGAGATGGTCTGGCTTGTGACTTCCAATCTCCTCCTTGAATAGGCCTCCAAGGCTCCCTTGATGGCGGGATACTCTCCCAGCACATGATCGAAATCATCTTTCTCCAATTCAAGGAGTTCGGTTGGTTTCGTGGTCCTCACGCTGGCTATTCGAGGTCGGTTGAAGATCAGCGAAATTTCCCCGAAGAAATCACCTGGTCTGAGATAGCCCAGGGTTACCCTCGGCCCCGTCCCCTTGGAGGCAAAGACCTCTATCTCGCCGCTTTTGATAATGAAAAAGGACGTAGGTGGAGCACCCTGGTTGAATATCAGCTCGTCTTCACCAAATCTGCTCAGTTTGAACCGATTAACCAGTTGGGCGCGCTGGTGCGGCTCAAGTCGCCTAAAGGGGGGAGAGAAGGCCAGGAGGGTATCGATTATGCGTTTCTTGTAAAAGGTAAGCAGGATGTCCCTCATCCGGGGGTGCACTTTTGCGATTTCCTTGAAATCTTCCCTTGAAATTTCCAGGACCTCTAAGTCGGCTAGGGCCTTCACAGTGGCATGCCTCTTTCGGTCGGAGAAGAAGCCGAACTCACCGAAGAAATCCCCTTCGGCGAGGGTTGCCAAAAGTATGTCCCCTTGTTTTTTCCGAGAGTATTTGAAGATCCCCACTTTCCCGGAGTTGATAATGTAAATGGAGTCACCGTGGTCCCCCTCCTTACAGAGGAGGTTCCCCTTGGCTACCTGTTTGGCGGTGATACGGCTAATCACTTGGCGGAGTTCCTCCCGATTCAACTCGGAAAAAAGGGGAATTTCGGGAAGCTTCTTTACGGCTGTTTGGGCCTGTAGTGGTGTCTGCCAGGGAGGGCCAGCCCGAGCATAAAGGTCAGCTAGCTGCTTGTCGATTCCCTCTTGAGAAGGGTCGATGCGGAGGATAATTTTGTTGAGGGAGATGGCTTGGATGAGGAAACCCTCCTTGACATACTGGTGCGCAAGTTGTTGGTATTGGGCAATGGCCTCGCCGGATCTTCCCAGTTTATGGAGCAGGTCAGCCACTCTTAGCCGGGCCCTGAAATTCATGGGCTCCAATTGGGCAATTTTCTGAAATTCACCTAGGGCCTTCTTGTAATTTCCCTTGGAGAGATATTTTTGTGCCCGACTCTTTATAAGGGCCTTCTCGGAAACCATATGACTTTTACTCGTAACGCAGGGACTCCACGGGATCCAGCTTTGAAGCCTTCCAAGAAGGGTAGAGGGTGGCGAGGAAGCATAACATCAGCGCCACGATGACGATTATCAATACGTCAATGGGATTCAGCTCGGACGGAAAGCGGTCGAGGTAGTAGACATCCCTGGGGAAGACTTCAAGGCCTATCACCCTTTCGACATAATCAGCGATTGTCTCCATATTGACGGCCGCCAGCATGCCCGCTAAGGCTCCCAAAATGGTTCCAACGGCACCTATGATGAGCCCTTCGATAATGAAGATCTTCATGATACTCCGGGCCTGTGCGCCCATTGATTTCAAGATAGCGATGTCCTTGTTCTTCTCCATTACGACCATGATCAGCGTGCTGACGATGTTGAAGGCCGCCACAAAGACAATGAGAAATAAGATGATAAACATAATTACCTTTTCCAGCCTCAGGGCGGAAAAGAGATTCTTGTTCATCTCCATCCAGTCCTTGGTCCAATAGGGAAAGCCGAGATCCCGTTGGAGAATCCCGGCTGCTTGCTTTGCCTTGTAGACGTCGTCCACCTTTATCTCTATCCCCGTAACGGCATCCCTCATATTGAAGAAACGCTGTGCATCTTCGAGGGAGATAAATGCGAGGGAGGAGTCGTATTCGTACATACCCACATTGAAGATGCCTACGACTTTGAACTGCTTCATTCGAGGAGCCATCCCCATAGGGGTTATAGTGCCTATAGGTGAAATCACGGTGACGGGCTCATTGAGGAATGCTCCCAGATGCCTGGCTAATTCCTTCCCGATAATAATTCCGGCGACGGCTCCATCTCCCCCCCGTTTCTTTAATTCGCTAAGGGATCCCTCCGTGATGGCGCGACCGATATTGGTCACCTCAACCGCGGAATCCGGGTCAATCCCCCTGATGACCACACCGGATACATTGGCTTTCGATGTGAGCATCACCTGATTGTAAATGAACGGGGAGGCGGAAACGACCCTCTCATACCCCTTAACCTTTTCGATTAAAGCCGAATAATTGGTAATTCCACCTTCCCCGTGTTTCAGCAAGATAATATGCGAATAGGTGCCCAGGATTTTTTCCTTGATGTCCGTTTCAAACCCGTTCATTACCGCCAATACGATAATGAGGGCCATTACCCCGAGAAAAACTCCGGCAATGGAGATGATGGTAATTATGGAGATAAAGAATTGTTTTCTCTTGGCCTTCAGATATCTCAGTCCAATGAATAGTTCGTATGGCATTGGCATGGAGGGCCTCTCCTCCCAGCTATCCGGTGATCCGCAAGGCGCTATTGCCTTTGGGGCCTCAAGAGGGGAAACAAGATCACCTCCCGTATCGAGGGGGAATCGGTCAAGAGCATCACCAAGCGATCGACTCCAATTCCCTCTCCCGCGGTTGGCGGCATTCCGTATTCCAACGCCTGCAGGAAATCTTCGTCTAAGCGGTGACCTTCTAGTTCCCCAACATCGCCCTGCTCCAATTGCTTTATGAACCGCTCCCTCTGGTCAACGGGATCATTCAATTCGGAGAATCCGTTGGCTACCTCCTTTCCCGCTATATAGAGTTCGAACCGATCGACGATATCTGGACGGGCCTGATTTCTCCGAGATAGGGGAGAAACATCGGTGGGGTAGTGGGTGATGAAGGTCGGCTGAATAAGCTGCGGTTCGACGATTTCGCCCAATAGTTCGGTGATGATTTTTCCGTGTGGAATCCCTCCTTCCAGGGCGATACCCAGCCCCTGGGCGTATTTCAATGCTCCGTCGTAATCTTGGAGGGTTTTAGGCTCGACCGCTCCCCATTGAGCGATGGCCTCTTGGATGGTCACTCGCCTCCATGGGGACGAGAAATCGATTCTTTCGCCTTGGTATTTGATCTCCAGGCTGCTGAGGAGGTTCCCAACAATGAAGCGAAACATCTCTTCGGTGAGGGCCATTAAATCTTCGAAGGTGGCGTAGCTCTGGTAGAGTTCCAGCATGGTGAATTCCGGGTTGTGCTGTGTGGATATTCCCTCATTCCTGAAATTTCGATTGACCTCGTAAACCCTTTCGAGACCCCCGATAACCAGGCGTTTCAGATAGAGCTCAGGGGCCACTCTTAGGTATAAATCCATATCCAGGGCGTTGTGGTACGTCTTGAAGGGACGGGCCGTCGCCCCTCCAGGGATGCGTTGCATCATAGGGGTTTCGACTTCCAGAAAATCCCTCTCGTCCAAGAACTGCCTAATCAACTGGATAATCTTGCTCCGCTTGATGAAAATCTCCTTCACCTTCGCATTGACGAGGAGATCGAGATACCGCTGTCGATAACGGGTTTCCACATCCCTCAGCCCATGCCATTTCTCCGGCAGGGGCTTCATGGTTTTCGTCAATAGTCGGATACTTTCCGCATCAAGGGTCAGCTCATTTGTTTTGGTTCGAAAGATAGTCCCCGTGACCCCTATAAAGTCGCCGATGTCCATTCTCTTAAAAAGGCCAAATGCCTTCTCCCCGATCCGATTCCTTCGGACGTAGATTTGAATCTTGCCCTTCCTGTCCTGGATGTGAATGAACGCCGCCTTACCGAAATCCCTCACCGCAATGATCCGACCGGCCAGCGAGAAGGATTCCTTCACCATTTTCAATTCGTCAGGCGTTGCCTGACCATATCGAATTACAAGCTCCTCGGACGTATTTCCCACTCGGAAGTCGTTGGGGAAGAGGTCCACCCCTTCTTTCTTGAGATCGTCAATCTTGCGAAGCCTCTGGGCCATCAGGGGTTCCAATTCGTCCATAGATTCCCCTTGTCTGGGATTCCTTGGATCGCCATAAAATATCACCCTTTCCCGCAGGGCGTCAAGGGAAAACCCTGGCTCTGATCAACCATCAAGGCATCATCTGCCGTTCGAAAGGCTCACGGCCCTGAGTAGAGCCGAAGGGCCGCGTTGCCTTCGATCCCTCTTCCTTGCGGTGTATTGCTCCCTACGCCTCAGTCGTCGCTCCTCGGCGCCTTGCATTTGGTGCTTTTTACTTTGCCGTCCCATTTTTGACGTTTTACGAGTTTTTCAGTTTTGATACCTGAAT